>JAEERZ010000308.1 GCA_016286075.1 Selenomonadaceae bacterium | reverse complement strand
ACGCGAGAATTTCATTTTTCGCCGTCAGAGGTCCACTTCTTCCAAATCCTCCGGCACGAAAATCCGCCCCGGAAAATGCGGGCTCCCTTCTTCGACATACAGCCGCTTTCGGTCTTCGCCCGTCTTGTCCTCCGTATGGTACACGTTTTCCAGCTCCAGGTGAAAGCAGGAGCGCGGCATCCCCTGTCCGGCACGCGGGCATGATATTCCATAGCTGTATTATCGCATATTTCGAATCGTTTCACAACAATAGACAAAATGTAAACGGCGGTTTCTGTTTTCGATAGCGGAGGCCGCTCCTCTTATTTTAAGATTTTTTTATATGAGCAAAATCTTAAAATTCTACTTTAAGATTTTGCTGACCGGCGTAAAATCTTAAAATAGAATATCAGGCAAAGGGGGGACAGAAATGATTATCCGCGAGCACTACCTGTCTCAAATCCGGCCTTTCTATGAAAGCGATCTCGTCAAGATTGTCACGGGGGTCCGGCGATGCGGCAAGTCTGTGATTATGCAGCAGGTTCAGTCGGAGCTGGAGTCCGCCGGAAAAAAGTGTCTGTTTCTCGATTTCGAATTGCGTCCGCTCTGTACCCTGCTGCCGAACGCCGACGCGCTCCTTGCTCATGTGAACGGATATCTCGGAGAAGAAAAGCTCTATCTGTTTTTGGACGAGGTGCAGATTGTGGAGGGCTGGAGCGAGGCCTGCCGAACACTTCGGCTTTCCAATGTGTCCGTATTCATCACCGGCAGCAATTCCCGGCTCTTGTCCAAAGAGTTCACGAAAGAGCTGTCCGGGCGCTATGTTTCCTTTCGGGCGCGCCCTTTCGTCTACCGGGAGGCGAAAACTTACGCCGACCAATTGGGGCGACGCTTCGGGATTGATGATTATCTGGTTTGGGGCGGATTCCCTGCGGCGCTGGAGCAGCCGGACGAGGACTCCATGAAGCGATACCTGAACGACCTCAACGCCACGATTATTTACAACGACCTCGAAAACCGATACGCCATCCGCAAAAAGGACACATTCGAGCGTCTCGTGGATTTTGTGCTCGTTTCCAACGCCGAAATCTTCAGTGCCAGTTCCATCGCGGACTATATGAAAAGACAGAACGTTTCCGTATCCGTCCCCACGGTCATCAAGTACCTCGGTTACCTGAAAGAGGCCTATGTCATCCAGGACCTGCCCCTGTAGTCCCCGAAGGCGAAAGCGAAGCTGGATTATTACAGCAAGCTCTACGACGAGGACGTTTCCCTGAACAGCATCCGGCGCGTGGGGGAACGCTACGACCTGACCCATAATCTGGAAAACGTCGTGCTGAACGAACTTCTCTATATGGGGTATGAGGTCTCCGCGTACAGCCATAAAGGCAAAGAAATCGACTTCCGCGCCGTGAAAGACGGCAAAGTCTACATGGTGCAGGTCGCGTACAGCGTCGCGGAGGACAAAGCGTACGCGCGGGAATTTGCCGCGTTCAGGGGAATGGATAATTCCGTGAAGAAAATCCTCATCACCAACGACGGCGTCGATTATTCCACCAGCACGGTTTACCACTATAAGCTCAAGGACTTTTTGATGATGGACGAATTGTAGGCTCTATGCGAAAGGAGCATGAACGCCGCCTGACCATATAATAATAAGCCGCGAAGGATTTTTCCTTCGCGGCTTTGCTGTGCGTCCAGGTATTTCGCTGTGGGGGCGGAATTTCCTCCTTCGGGGAGCGTCTTCCTGCCTGTTCCTGTCCGGTTCTTACGGCGCCGGCTCCGCGTACACTTCCTTTGCCATGTTGAAGGCCGCCCATGCCTTCGGCCAGCCGGCGCAGAAGCCGGGCGGGGTGATGATCCCGACCATCTCGTCCCTGGTGTCGCCGTTCTTCTTCGCCGATTCGATATGGAATATCGTTTTCCTCCTTTGTTTGTCCCCTGCGCTGCCTGACAAATCAGGAAATCCACTTTATCGGGCACTTGCTGCCGCTCGTGCCGCTCGTTCATCAAACGACCGCGCCGCCCTCGAAGAATCTGCCCCCCGAGCCGCCTCCGTGCCGGGGCGCGTCGAAAGCTCCGGATAACGGCGGACGTCCGGTGGAGCAAATCCGGCGTTTGCCAGCAAAGCGGCCCAACCCGGGTCCGCTTTTGCACTTCTCAATCGCATCACGCTCCATACCAAACCCGGGACGAGCTTTTCTGCTCGCCTTTAGTATAATGTTCGCCCATGCCTCTGTCCAATACCTGTTATTTATGCTCGCCCATGCTTTGAAAGTATATTTCCCTTTGACGAGCTCCGGGAACAGCGAGACGGCGCCCGCGCCCGAAAGCGGCGGCCCGATTTCCGCCTCCGGATCGGCCAGCTGCCGCGAAAGGGTCGGCTGGGCCAGATGCAGCGACGCCGCCGCCTTCGAAATATTCTGCTCCCGTACCGCCGCGGGAAAACAGCGCCCAACCCGTATCGCCATCGAATCCTCCCCGGTGCTTCTTTTTTTGTCCGGAGCCCTTGTTTCGATACCGTTGGATTGATAAAATCA
>JAEERZ010000307.1 GCA_016286075.1 Selenomonadaceae bacterium | reverse complement strand
CTGCATGGAAGACGATCATGACAAAATCCCGACGCCGACAAGCCCTTTCCAGATTGAGCTAAAGGAACGTCAATTCATTTCCCTTGTCAAGGCAAACACAAACACCTATAGGGCTATGGCCGCAAAGGCAACGGACAAAACGAAACAAAAAATTGCATAACCAATAAATGCTGCCACAAGAGAAAAGCTTAGCAATGATTGTTACAACTTTTCTCTTGTGCCTGCTAAACGACAGAAATTTTGTGGATTCCAAATCTAAAAGAAAAGAGCTGGGTTAATTTGTTCCAGTTGATTCAAAATAAGCAATTGAGGAAATTTGCCGCGTTGAGTTGCGTGCTCGGTGCCCTTTCATTTTCTTCTGTGACCTATGCAGCCACGAGCACGAATACTTCCAAGACGCCTGCGGCAGCCGAGACGGATAAAAAACCTTCGAAAGATAAACAGGCGGCTCCTCTCGACAAGAACCGGGCAGAGTTTCAGTTCGAGTATCTTGACGCGCGTTTTTTCAACAACCGTGACGTGAATACTTACAATATACACGTCTTCCAGCCGGTCCATAAAACCGGCGCCCTTATTATCCATCGCGGGCTCACGTTTTCCCGCGCCCTCGGCTATGCCATGCCGGATGATTACGACCATTATCTGGACAGCCAGGCGGTCGGATTGGGCCCCGCCATCCTGCTTCGCTGGAAGCAAAAGGTTTCCGGCAAATTCTCGGCGGCATGGGATGCCAGCGGCAGCCTGCTGTTTTATAACCGTTGCCATCCGGGCGGAGGGCGCCCCTATGGATTCATGTGGCGCACCGGCCCGCGGCTGATCTGGGACTACAGCGACCGAGGCTCCGTAAACCTCGGCTGGTCGATAGCCCACTGCTCCAACGGCATGGGCTCCAAGAATCCGGGCTACAACGGCGTCGGCTTTTCTCTAGGGTTGGAATTTCACTTTTAATCATTGACTTGCGGTCAACAAAAAATCGTCACCGAATTTTCGCGGTGACGATTTTTCTTTTTCCCTTACGACTGCGCCCAGAGTCTTTGGAAGGTCTCGAGCTGGGTGATGGCGTGGGTTGTGATTTTCGGCCAGAGGCTTGGGTATAGTGCGAGTATGTTTTCCATCGCTTCTTTCGAAATGGCCAGGATCGTGGCGCGCTCGGACAGGACTTCGGCGGCGAGCAATGCCTTCCGTTCATCCAGCATCACTGTCTCGTTCAGCCACGTTCCTTCTTTGGCGATGCCCAGCGTGCGGTACCAGCCGTCGCTGTCCTCGATGCTGCGGACCAGCTTCCCTTCCGCTACAAAGAGCAAGTCGCGTCCCATGCCTTCGATGCGGTCGCCTTCGTAATAGGTGAAAAGCGTCCCCTGCTTCATGAAGACCTGGATCATGCCCGCATCCTCGCCCTGCAGCAGCGGCATGAACGAAACGGCGTTCTGCAGCCGCGCTTTCTCTTCCTCCTGGTAGGCCGCCTGGAACTTCTTTTCCGCGCGCAGCCGCTCCTCCAGGTTTGCCCGGAAAGCGGAGATGGTCTCGAAACGATTCGTCAGCATCTGCTGAAGCGTCAAAAGATAGGATTTCGTAACGCGCTCGCCCGTCCCCGCCGCGAAGGCGTCCTCATCGTAAAGGAGAACGACCGAGGCCGCGGACCGGGTGTATCGGAAATACAGGCTCAGCTTCATGCTCTGAGCGTCCCACGAATGCTGGGAAACGATGGTTCCATCCGGCGCGGACGGCTGCGACGAGTACGGCTTCTCTTCGGAAAGGAAGTCGTAGAAGTCGAGAAAATGATTGAAGGGTTTCCCGTCGCCGCCCAGGAAATTGCCGAAGCTTTCCCAGTCAAAGCAGGCGTATGGCTTGGAAATGACAAGCTGCTGGAACTGCCGCTTCACGAGGTTTTCCACCGTTTCGTCGTTGTCGATGGTCTGCCGTACGGGCACCATATGGAACGGCCGCCAGGCGTCGCCTTCCTGCGCCTGACGGGCCGGCGCGATCAGGCAGAAGCAAAGGTCCTTGTGCCGCCCTTCAATCTGCAGGAGCAGTCCCCACGCGGTAGCCAGGAACGCCATCAGCATCAGGCGGTTGCTCTTTGCCTCGGTCATCAGGTCGGAAAAAAGCCCGTTGGGGAAGACGACGCGGCAGGCCCGCTGCTTGTAGTGGTGCGGCTGCGCATCCGCAAGCTCCCACGGCAAAGGAGCGAGGCGCGGCGGCGCGGCCAGCAGTTTCTTCCAGTATTCGTTCATCTTGGCTTCCATCTGCACGTTGTGGAGAATGGGCGGCGCAGCGCTGGTCTTTCCCTCCGGCAGCCCCATCGCCGCGCGGAAAAGCGCCCGCACGTCGAAACGATCCATGATGATCTGCGCAGCCGTCACCAGCACCGCATATTCATCCTTCCCCGTATGGAAGACGTAAATCCGAAGCAATCCGCCCTTTTCCACGTCAAAGGGATAGCGGAGCGCCGCCGCTGCGGAACGCCGCAGCATGGTATTGATCTCCTCGGGGTCGCGCCCTTGCAAATTGTTGAAAATGACGGTCTCCGCATTTTTCC
>JAEERZ010000306.1 GCA_016286075.1 Selenomonadaceae bacterium | reverse complement strand
ATCTTCACTCTTCACTCTTAACTCTCAACTCTTATTCCCAAGGTCTCCCTTAACGTGCTGCGCGATTGCCAGCGCCGCTACCGCCGCCGTTTCCGCACGCAAAATTCTCGACCCCAGCGTCACTGCCGAAAGCCCCGCGCGCTTTGCCATTTCCGCCTCGGTGGGCGTAAAACCGCCCTCCGGGCCGACCACCGCCGTAAATGCCCCGCCTTCCGTTTCCGCGAGCCACGCGCCCAGCGTCTTTTGTTCTTCCGCCTCGTAGCAAAAAAACGCCGCGCCGTCCCTTTCGGGACGAGCCGTAAGCCATTCGCCGAAGGGCAAAATCGGAGCGACTTCCAAAAGCGCGGTGCGGCCGCACTGCTTCGCCGCCTCGTCCGCAATCCGCTGCCACCGTTCACGGCGCGCCTCGGCCTTCTTCCCGTCGTAACGCGCGACGCAGTTCTCGCTTTCGAGCGGCTGCACCGTCGCCGCGCCCAGCTCCACCGCCTTCTGCACGACGAAGTCCATTTTGTCTGCTTTTAAAAGGCAAACGGCCAGCGTCAGCCGAATCGGCGATTCCGTATCCGCCGCCAGCCTTTCCACGAGCCGAAGCGTCACCGTGTCGGCAGTGAACCCCGTTATCTCCATTGACGCCACCTGCCGCTCCGCGTCCACCACCACGCACCGCTCGCCAGTCCGCGCCCGAAGCGTATAGCCGAGATGATGGGCGTCGCTTCCGGTCAGCGTCACCGTATCGGCAAGCCGCCCGGGAATAAATAACCGCCTCACGCCTCGCCCCTCCGTCGGATGACCATCGCGTGCCATTCCTTTTCCTCAAAGTCCTCGGCGACGAAAAAGCCCGCCGTCTCCGCCGCTTCGCGGACTTCCTGCGCGCGGCTCTCGATGATGCCGCTGGCGAGGAGCGCGCCGCCTCTTTCCAGGTGCGCGTCGAGGTCGGGCAACAAGCGAATCACGAGATCGGCAATCAGGTTCGCCGTCACCAATCCCGCCACACTGGGAATCGCGGAAAAGAGGTCGCTCTCCGCCGTCGACACGACGTCCGCGACGCCGTTCGCCTCGATGTTTTCCCGCGCCACGCGCACCGCCGTCGCATCATAGTCCACGGCCCGCACTTCTTTCGCGCCGAGCTTTGCCGCCGCGATGGCCAATACACCGGAGCCCGTACCCACGTCGAAAACCGTCATGCCCGGCTTTACCAACTTTTCCATCGCGCGCAGGCACATCGCCGTCGTCGGATGAGTGCCGGTGCCGAAAGCCGCGCCGGGGTCTAAGCGAAGCACGACCTCCCCCGCCTGCGGCTCGTATTCCTCCCAGGACGGCTGAATCACGATGCGCTCGCCGACCTTGTCCGTATGGAAATACGCCTTCCAACTATTCGCCCAGTCCTCGTCCTGCACCCGCGCAGTGAAGAACTCCGCCGGACGCGTATCGACGCCCCTCGCCGCGATTGCGTCAATCCCCGCCCGAATCGAAGCAAGCTTCTCGTCCAGCGTCTCGTCCGACGCAAGGTACGCCTTCACAGTCACCACAGACGTTTCCTTCTGCTCGGGAATATCCGTATAATCCCAAAGCCCCGAATGAATATAGTCGTTTATCAGTGCCGGATCCTCGATCACCGTCCCCGACGCCCCCGCCTCCTCGAAAAGCGAGGAGACCGCATCCACTGCCTCATGCGAGGTCCGAACTCCAACCTCGGCCCACTCCATAGAAAAAACCTCCCGTCCTGAACTCCCGTCTATTATACAATTTTTCCGAAGGTTGCGCGAGAAAAAACCGCGCCGCTCATCTTTTTCTCGATAAGCGACGCGGTTTCACGTTCCATATTTATTTTTTGAACATCTTCTTGATCGTGTCCATGAAGCTCTTTTGCTCGGGATTTACGTTTTCTCCGCTGAGTTCGCCGAACTCTTTCAGGATTTCCTTCTGCCTTGCGGAAAGTTTCTGCGGCGTCAGCACCTTGACGCGCACGAGCTGATCGCCGCGCCCGTTGCCGCGCAGGAACGGAATGCCGCGCCCTTTCAGCCGGAGCATCGTGCCGGACTGGATGCCCGCCGGAATCTTCATTTCCACCTTGCCGTCGATGGTCGGCGCCTCGATGGTATCGCCGAGCGCCGCCTGCACGAAGGAAACCGGCACTTCGCAAAGCACGTCGGAACCGTCGCGCTCAAAGAGTTTATGCCGCTTCACGAAGATATAGACGTAAAGGTCGCCGTTGCCGCCGCCGCGCACGCCTGCTTCGCCGCCTCCGGCGACGCGGATCCGGGAGCCTTCGTCGACGCCCGCCGGAATCTTCACGCTGATTTTCTTGCGGACTTTCTTGCGTCCCGTGCCGCTGCAGTCGGAGCACGGCGTCTTGACGATCTTGCCCGTGCCGTGACAGCGCCCGCAGGGATGCGAATTCAGGATCTGCCCGAAAGGCGTGTTCTGCCGCCGCTGCACCTGCCCCGTGCCATGGCAGTCCGGGCAGGTCTCCGGCGACGTGCCTGCCGCTGCGCCCGTGCCGTGACATGTCGCGCAGTTTTCCGTACGCGGAACGGTC
>JAEERZ010000032.1 GCA_016286075.1 Selenomonadaceae bacterium | reverse complement strand
ATCGTCGATCCGGCGAAGGTCGTTCGCTCCACGCTCCAGAACGCGGCCAGCATCGCGGCTATGGTCCTGACGACGGAGACGCTCGTCGCGGACAAGCCGGAAAAGAATCCTCCGATGCCTGCAGGCGGCGGAATGGGCGGCGGAATGCCGGGCATGATGTAAGAAGCGTCAGGCGATAAACGTATAAAAAATCAATCCCTCCCGTTTTGGAAGCATTCCAAGCGGGAGGGATTTTTTGTGTCGTTTTGTCAGAGAGTACGCTTTCGTGACAAAACTGTACTGATAGGAAAGGGTGGTCGGCTTTAGCGTTACGGCTTATCGCCCAGCAGCAGACTTGCGGCGGTGCAGGCGAGGATTTTGGCGGCGTTGGGCAGCGCGTTTTCATCAAAATTGAAATGGGAGTCGTGATGACCGGCAGCAAGATTTGCGCCAATCATCAAATAAGCGGCCTGTCCTCCGTGGGACTGCACGCGTTCCATGAAATAAGCGAAATCCTCGCTGGCGCCGAAGTCGCAGTCGCTCACGATTTTCGAGAAGACGCCCAGATCTTCGGCGCGTTTCGCGACAAAAGCGGCGAGTTCCGGCGTATTGTTGCCGCCGGCGGCACCGCCGACTTTTTCGATGGAAACCTCCACGCCGTACATGGCGGCGGCGGCTTCGATGACGCGTTTCGCCTCGGTTTCCATGAATTCGTTGATAGCGCTGGTGGCGCCGCGGGTTTCGAGCTTCAGCAGTGCTTTGTCGGCGGTGACGTTGCGTCCGGTACCCGCTTCAAGGACTCCGACGTTGATCCGGGACGCGCCGCCGGAGTGGCGGGGGATGGCGTGAAGATTCAGCGCGGCGCAGGCGGCGGCCAGAAGCGCGTTGCGGCCCGCCTCGGGCGCGGCTCCAGCGTGGGAGGCCTGTCCGGTGAAGCGGGCGTCGTATTTTCCGGTGGCGAGGAATCCGGTGACATTGCAGGCGATACTGCCGGTCTCCTTCATCTTGAAACCGAAATGAGCGCCCAGCATATAATCCACATCGTCCACGACGCCCCGGTCGGTCATGGCCTTCGCGCCGCGCACGCCTTCTTCGGCGGGTTGGAAAACCAGCTTCAGAGTTCCCGCGAGGTCGTTCTTTCGCTCGGCAAGGAGCTTCGCGACGGCGAGGCCGACGGTGGTGTGGCCGTCGTGACCGCAGGCGTGCATTGCTCCGGCATGGAGGCTGGCGAAGTCCTCGCGGTTCGGCAGATGGTCGGGAGCGTCGGTCTCGTCCACGTCGTTGGAGTCCATATCGAAGCGGAGGGCGACGACGGGACCGGGCTTCGTGAATCGAAGCGTTCCGACGACGCCGGTGAGACCGCCTTTCATGCGTTCCAGCCAGCGAGGCTCAGCGCCCTCGGCGGCGGCGCGTTCTTCCGCCGCGTGCAGTGCCTCGGGAGAGGGGAGCCCCATCATCGAGTCCCGCGCCACGGCGTCTTCACCCGTCGCGACGTCAAAACCGAGAGATCCCAGCGTGGCCGCGACGAGGGACGCCGTGCGGAACTCCGTCCAGCCCGGTTCCGGGTGGCGGTGGAGGTCGCGTCGCCGCGCAATCATCGCGTCTTTCATCGCGTCCGCGCTTTGCATGATTCCTTGGTCGAGTTTCATGGTATCACTCCTTACAGATAAAAGAGACGCCGACGGTGCGGCGTCTTTTTCATTTTTATTCTATATCAGCCCTGTGCCAGGAAGAAGGTTCCGACAATCAGCGCCAGCACGATAGGAATACCGTTGCGCTTGGTGATTTCCACCGGATTGACGCCGGCGAAGCCCGCGCAAATGATCGTCGCGCCCGCGATTGGGGAAATGGTGCGGCCCAGCGTGCCGCCCAACGTCGCCATACTGCCCATCTGCACGATGGACATGCCGAATTCCTGGGCGTGGGGCGTCACCGCTTCGTTGAACGCGAATGTGGCGGCGTCGCCGGAGCCGGTCAGGAAGCCCAAGAGGAACGGGCCCACCGCCGCGCAGATTTTCACGATGGCCGGGTTGTTCAGCATCGCGGCGATGAACGCCTTGACGAGGCCGGTAGCCGTCAGGCCGGAGACGAAAACGCCGGCGGCGATGATAATGCCGATGATGGAGCCGTAGGCCGAGCCCATGCCGTCGAAGAACGCTTTGCCGATGTCGGCGGGCTTCGTGCGGGTCACGGCCAGAGAAATCAGCGTACCGATAATCATCGCGTGGGGAACTTCCATTTTGAACATCGGTACCAGCTTCGTCGCGCCCAGCAGCAAGATAACGATGGGAAGCGCGGGCATCAGCGCATACAGGTAGTTGATCTTGAAGTCCTTCTCGATTTCGAGGCCTTCCGCGACATAGCCTTTTTCTTCATGCATAAAATAGCCGATGACGGTAATCGCGATCATCGCGGTGAACAGCGAGGCGAAGTTCGCGATGTAGTGAAAGCCGATGACCTCCATGACGTCCACGCCCGCGATCTTCGCCACGAAGGGATTGTGGGCGAGGCCGGGGTTCAGCATACTTCCGTAAGTGCCGCATTTGACCGCGGCCGCCGCGATGGCCGGATGAACGCCGGCGCCCATCAGGAGCGGGATGAAGATGGCGCCCGCCGCCGCCGCCGTGCCTGCCGCGCTGGGGAGCGCGATATTCACGAGAAACGTCCCGAGCACCACGCCGGGAATCAAAAGCGGGCGGACCTTGGAAATGACGTTGGCCATGGCGTTGATCAGATGCTTATCGCAGCCCGTGAAGCGCATGACCATCGCGAAGCCCATGCACGAGCAGACGGCTTTGATAAGTCCGGCGTTCGTCATGCTCTTCGCGAACGCGTCCAGCGCCTGCATGGGCATGCCGCCGATACAGGCCATCAGGATACCGGCGCCGATCAGTACGACGCGCGCTTCGTGGCCCTTGACCAACAGATAGATGACGGCGGCGACAATCACCGCGCCGGTGAACATCATGAGTTCCAACATAATAATTACTCCTCCTTTGTTCTTGACGCACGGAAGGGTATCCACACCATTTCCGATGCGCACTTTATTACTATATTTCTCATGCGGCAGCATGTCAACGGCGTAGCGGATGTATACAATATTCTTTTCGCTATGGCTTGCCCCGCGCCGGGGAAAGAAATACAATGAAACGCGGACTATGATTTGCGGAGGGAACAGCATGATTTCAAAAGAACGGCTGACGGATATGTTTGCCCGGATGCGGGAATTTTCGGGGCCGGGGGACGGCCCGGGCGTTTACCGGCTGGCCTTTACCGACGCCGATTGGCAGGCGCGCAGCTATTTGATAGGCTTGATGCGCGAGGTCGGGCTCGCGGTGCGGGAAGACGCCTTCGGCAATGTCGTCGGGCGATGGGAAGGCGCGGAGCCGTCTCTCCCGGCGGTGATTTTCGGCTCCCATTGCGACAGCGTGCCGAACGGCGGGAATTACGACGGCGTGTTGGGCATCCTCGCCGCCATTGAAACGGTGCGCAGCTTGAAAGAGGAAGGCTTTCATCCCGAGCATTCGCTGGAGGTCGCGCTTTTCATGTGCGAGGAATCCAGCCGGTTCGGAGCGGCGACATTGGGAAGCCGCGCGATGCTCGGCGAGCTCACTGTGGACGACGTGCGACGGCTGAAAGATAAAGAGGGCGTGACGCTCTACGACGCGCTCAAGGGACGGGGATTGGCGCCCGACGCGCTGGGGAAGCCGCTCTATGAGGGAGACGTCAAGGCCTTTTTTGAGGTGCACATCGAGCAGGGAAAGGTGCTGGAGCATGAAAAAAAGAGCGTCGGCGTTGTGACGGGCATTGCCGCGCCCACACGGTTCCGCGTGAAATTGACAGGAAACGCCGATCACAGCGGCGCTACGCCGATGTCGCTCCGCCATGACGCGGCCTGCGCCGCCGCCGAAATCGTACTGGCCGCCGAGCGTCTGGCTGCGGCGGAGAAAGAGCCTCCGGCGGTGGCAACGGTGGGCGTCCTGCAAATTGCGCCTGGCGTCATGAACGTGATTCCCGGCAGCGCAGAGTTGGGCGTCGATATACGAAGCATCGACGCTGGGACAAAAACGCGTGTGGCGGAAAATTTGAAAGCCGCCGTTTCGGAAATTTGCGGACGGCGCGGCGTCGCCTCCGAAATCGTGCCGATTTCCGACGAGCGGCCTGTGGCGATTCGTCCGTCGGTGCAGGATTTCTTGGAAGGCGTCTGCCGCGAGGACGGTTGTTCCTATATGCGTCTGCCCAGCGGCGCGGGTCATGACGCTATGCATTGGGCTGAACGCGTGTCTACGGGGATGCTGTTCATTCCCTGCCGGGACGGCGTCAGCCACAACCCGGACGAATACGCGGCGCCCGAGGATATCGCGAATGTGGTAAGGCTATTGGAAAAAGTGGTTCGGGAGGCGTCGAAGAAAAAAGTGACGTTTGCGTGACATGAAAAACTCCCTTTCGCTGGGAAACTTCCACAGCGGAAGGGAGTTTTTATCTGCTGGTAATCCTTGCCATCTCCGGCGGTTCGTCTTTGGTAAACTCCGTCATGTATCGCCAATAACGTTTTGGGAGCAGCGTCATGCGGCATTTCTCATTGTGGCGCGGCTTGATTTCGATGGTATCGTAAAAGGAGCGCCACAGGGCGCGGAACTTCCGTTCCTCCTCGTCGGGCGGGGCGGCGCGGAAATCGTCCATCGGGATCACCGCGGATTCATAGGGGCGATAGACGAGAGCGGCGTGGTGGTTTTCGTCGTAAATCAGGATATGCTCATCGGGAAAGCGTGAAGCGAAATGGGGCGCGAGGAACGGCAGCACGAAATTCTTCGGTCCGATGGTGGTGACGAGGACTCCCTTTTGGTCGGAAAACCGGATGAAGCCTTTCAGGAGGTGCGCTTCGCTGTACAAATGCTTGACTGCTCCGGTGAGCCGCCAGACTTCTTCGTTGCCCGCGAAGGAAAGGAAACGCGCGCCGTAGCGGTAGCCCTGCCGCAAAAAGCGCAGCATGGTCAGCTCCTTTTCAGGCAGGCAGGTCAGAAAGGCATGGCGGAGAAGCTCGTCGGCGGCGCGGGAAATGCGCGCGGGGATGGAACGGGCGACGCGGTCGGCTCGCTCTTCGTCGGTCCTGATTTCCTTGACGCCGAAGAGCGGAAGCTCCGCTGCATTCGGGCCGACAATGGCGGCGGGCAGTTCATGCGCCGTGTAGCTCTCGAAGACGCAGCAGAGAAAGCCCTCGAAGCTGCCGTCGTAGCGATAGGCCAGGGCGGCGTCGGAGGCGGTTTTTACATCGGGGCGGCGAGACATGAAAGCTCCTTCCTTTCTATGGGAGAAAGCGTCGGCGTTTCTTCTTCGAACAGGGATAGCTGGCGTACGGGGGCGGTTTCCTCGCGGAAAAGAGCGCGTTCCCGGGGCGACATCAGGTCGAGCAGCAGGTCTTCTTTTGCGGCAGGCGTGTCAAAACAGCGTTTCCCGTTCGCGACGAGGAAATGGCGGGCGCGCTTCGTGACGACGCCGATTTTTGCCAGGGCGTCCCAGGTCAGCGTGGCGGCGCGGCGGGCGCGGGTGATGCGCCACGCGCTCTTGACGCCGACGCCGGGCACGCGGAGCAAAAGCTCATAAGGTGCGCGGTTCACTTCCAGCGGAAATATTTCCTTGTGGCGGAGCGCCCAATGGCATTTCGGGTCGAGATACGGGTGCAGCCGTCCTTCCGTGCCGTGAAACAGCTCGTCGGAGGAAAAGCCATAGAACCGTAAAAGCCAGTCGGCCTGATACAGGCGGTGTTCGCGCCAAAGCGGCGGCGGCGTGCCGACAGGCGGCAGGGCGCGGGCGTCGTTCACGGGAATGTAAGCGGAATAAAAGACGCGTTTCAGCCGATAGCGTTCGTAAAGGGCGGAGGTCAGCGTGAGGATTTGGCGGTCGGTTTCGTTCGTCGCGCCGATGATTATCTGCGTGCTCTGTCCCGCGGGGGCAAAATGGGGCGAGTGACGGAAGCGGACGAGATCGCGGCGGTTTTCGTCGATGCCGCCGCGAATCAGCGACATAGGGGCGAGTATGGCGGTTTTCGTCTTGTCCGGCGCGAGACGTTGAAGACTCTGTCCTGACGGCAGTTCGATATTGACGCTGAGGCGGTCGGCCAGGAGGCCGAGACGGCGGACGAGGGCGGCGTCAGCACCAGGAATCGCTTTCGCGTGGATATAGCCGGAAAAGCGGTACTCATCCCGCAGGATGCGGAGCGTTTCGATCATCGTTTCCGTCGCGGCGTCGGGAGTTCCGGCGACGCCCGAACTTAAGAACAATCCTTCGATATAGTTCCTTCGATAAAAGGCGATGGTCAGCTCCGCCAGCTCGCGTGAGGAAAAGGAAGCGCGGCGCGTATCGTTGGAGCGGCGGTTCACGCAATAGGCGCAGTCGTAAACGCAGACGTTGGTCTGCAAGACCTTCAACAGCGAAATGCAGCGGCCGTCTGCGGCAAAGGAGTGGCAAATGCCGCAGGCCTCCGCGCTGCCTATACCGCCGCGCTGCGCGGACTTCTGTGCGCCGCTGGACGTGCAGGCCGCGTCATATTTCGCCGCGTCGCTCAAGATGCGCAGCTTTTCCATCGTGTCCATAGAGTTCCGTCCTTCCGAAAATATGTTCTTCCTGTATTATATAAGGAACAAATGTTCTTGTAAAGCCTTTTTGGTTGTGAGAAAGCGTGCTTTCGTGTAAAATTATGGGCAGGAGAAAGTACGCTTTCGTATCACCGAGTCAGGAGGGAAAGGTATGGGATTTTTTGACAGCCTGTTTGGAAAAAAGAAAGAAGACGCCGTGAGCAGGAAAATATGTCCCGTATGCGGCACGGAGTTCTCCGATAAAGGCATGGACGTATCCGACGGAACGATCTGCCTCTCCTGCTGGGAAATCGTGATGGATGACTTCGAGAGCGGAATATTGGACGAACAGGGTGATTTTTTCATCGCTCCGATCAAGGCGGCGGTGCAGACTAAAAAAGCGGAGCAGGACGCCATCAGCCGCGCGAAAGCGCAAAAGCCGGAAAACTGTCCGATTTGCGGCGGCAAGATGCCGAAATTCATGACAATGGAAACAAAAGACGGATATATCTGCGACGCCTGCTTCGGAAAATTCAGCGATCTGGAAGACCGGAAAGAAACGGAAAAAGCGCTTGAGGATATGACGATAAAGGAACTGTCGGCGCTGTTCGCTCTGGCAGAGAAAAAGCAGGAGGCAAAGGCGCTTCGGATGGAGCAGGACCGCTGCCCCGTCTGCGGGGGCGACGTGTCCGAAAAATCGACCGGCTCCCTCTGGGGCGACGTCAAAAAATCGGTCAAGGAGGGATTTCCTGCCTTCGTTGTGCTGAAGGACAACTGGAAAATCTGCGGCGAATGCGCCGATAAAGTGCGTGCCGTGTATCCTGTTGCGCATTCGAGGAAACCGGACGGCGATGGCGGATACGAAGACGTCTATGTTGACCCGCTCAACGACGTCACCTTGGAAGCGTTCAAAAAAGCGTTGGCGGATGAGGAAGCAAAAGGCTGAAATCGTTGGCTCCGAGGAATTGGAAACGCGTAATTATGGCAGTACCCGCAATTTTATGTCGCTGTCGGAAAAATTGGTATGGATAAAAAAGCCGTGCGATTGTGGTCGATGACAGATCGGAGTTTATGGGTTCAAGATAATGAAAATTGGAGTTATACAGGCAAGCTCTCAAGCTGAAAAGAACGAGCTTATATTTCATACGGCAAAAAAATATGCGCCGAGTGGAGCTGAAGTAATAAACTTTGGCTGCACAATTGACGAACCGGATGCTTATTCCTATATTGATATTTCCATTCTTGTCGGATTGTTGCTCGCAGGTAAAACAGTAGATTTTGTTGTTACCGGATGCTCTTCGGGACAAGGCATGATGCTTGCGTGCAACAGTATGCCGGGCGTACTTTGCGGATATGCTCCAACGCCGAAAGACGCGTTCCTGTTTGCGCAAATTAACAATGGAAACGCTGTTTCGCTTCCGCTGGGCGAGGATTATACGTGGACCGGCAGTGAGAATTTCGACAAAACCATAGAAGCCCTTTTTTCGGAACCGTTTGGACAAGGGTATCCGAAAGGGGAGGCAGAGAGGAAACTCAAAGATACGGAGAAGCTTAAAGGGATACGGAAACAATCTCAGGTTGAGACGATAAGTCTGATGAAGAAATTAGACCGTTCTCTGCTTGATAACGTATTGAAAAAGCAAGACGTCATCCAGTATATCATGATGCACGGAAATTCGGAGATTGTTGATTATTTGAAAGCATTATGTGAGTAGCAGATGGAAGATGCGACGGGGCTGTTGCAGGAAGATGATTTCTTCTTGTGGCAGCCATTTTTGTAATTGCGAAAATTTCCATCAAGTCTCAAATTCCTTATCTGGTATGCAATATCTTCGTGTCTGTTTTGTCATGAAAAAAATTTTGAGTAAAAATTTTGTACTCTAAAAATTTGCGCGGCAGAAACGAATTTGCGAAAAACGCTTGGAATACAAGCGTTCTATAAATTGACAGAAAATATTTTAATTACAAAATTGGACTGCTGACGGAATCAAAAATTCTTCTTGCGACAGCCCCGCTCTTTATATGAAGGTGACTTCGTTTCCTTTCCGCTCCAGCGGTTTCCTGTTGGGCAAGCCGCTTTCGGTGGCGGCATATCCGAGGACCATGGAGGCATAGACGCGTTCTTCTTCTTTTAAGCCAAGCTCGCGCAAGGCTGCCAGCAGGGAAGGGTCTTCGTTCAGCCAATACAACTGATTGATATAGCAGCTTCCGAGATCGAGGGCGTTGGCGGCAATCATCATGTTTTCAACGGCTGCTACAGAATCGGCCATGTTGTTGCCGTAGTCCTTTCGGTTCGCTACGATGATCAGTACGGGCGCGCGGTAGGTGAACACATAACCGCCTTTTTGGGATGCGAGAATGGAATTCCGCAGGCTGGGATAAGTGTCCTCGGTTACCGTCATTTTTGTGAAAGCGGATTCCGCCAGCAATGTAAGTTTTGTGAGAATATCTGCGTTTTGTACCACGAGAAAATGATTTGTCTGGTTGTTTCCGCCGCTGGGCGCGTAACGCCCGGCTTCGATAACTATTTGCAGTTTGTCCGGTTCGATTGCGTCCGGTTTGTATTTTCTTGTGCTTCGCCGGGTGACGATGGCTTCGTAAACGTTCATGTCGCTGCCTCCTTTTTATAGTGTTATTGTATAGGATTTGCTTAAAAAAACAATATGCTGCGCAAAAAAATGCCCCTCCGAGAATCTTGCGGGATTCTGGAGGGGCGATCTTTTTGTGGTATTTAGTTGTTGAAGATATTCTTGATTGCCTGGATATTGACGTCCCGATTGAGCTGGGCGAGGTAAGTCGTCAGCTTGATGTTCTTCGGGCAGGCGCGGACGCAGTTTTGGCTGTTTCCGCAGCTTGTGATGCCGCCCTTTTGCATGAGCGCCTCCAAGCGTTTCGGCTTGTCGTATTCACCGAGGGGGTTGATGTTGAAGAGATACGCCTGAACGACGGGAGCCGGGCCGATGAAGTCGGATTGCGGGCCGACGTTCGGGCAGGCCTCCATGCAGCAGCCGCAGGTCATGCAATGGGAAATCTCATAGGCCGTGGCTGCGGTGTTAGGGTTTTGGCGCGGGGCTTCGTGCACTTTCCACGAGCCGTCCACGTTGATCCAGCCCTGAATCTTTTTCAGGCTTTCGAACATCGACGTGCGGTCGATCAACAGGTCGCGGATGACGGGGAAGGTGCGTGCCGGAGCAAGGTGGATCGGCTGCTCCAGATCTTCGACGAGCGCGCAGCATGCCTGCTTCGCCTGTCCGTTGATGACCATCATGCAAGCGCCGCAAACTTTTTCGAGGCAGTTGCATTCCCAAACGACCGGGGCGACACGCTTGCCGTCACGGGTGACGGGATTCTTCTGTATCTCCATCAGCGCCGCGACTACGTTCAGAGCGGGGCGGTAGGGGACGTCGAATTCTTCGGTGTACGGCTTTCCTTCGGGGCCGTCCTGCCGCTCGATGATAAAGGTGACCATTTTTTGTTCTGCCATTTTCGTCCCTCCCTTCCTTACTTAGAACCGTAGGTGCGAGCCCGCGGCTTAATCAGCGAATGATCGAAGTCTTCGTAACTGATGATTGGCTCTTCGGTCTGCGGATCGAAGTCCGCAATCGTGATCTTCATGAAGTGCTCGTCGTCGCGGTTCGGGAACTCGCGCTTGAAGTGCGCGCCGCGGCTTTCGTCGCGCATACGCGCCGCCTTCGTGATGACGAGAGCGTAGAGAATCATGTTACGGAGCTGACGGACGAAAAGCGCTTCCTGGTTCGCCCAGTGGCCGTGATCGGTCAGGCCGATGTCGTTCCAGCGGGCGAGAATCTTCTTGACTTCGTCGAAGCAGAAGTCGAGGTCCTTGTTCACGCGCTCGATGGTCACGTACTTGTTCATCAGACGTCCGAGCTCCTGATGGAGTTCGTGGGCGTTTTCTTTGCCGTTCATGGCGAGGATGCGCTCAAATTCGTCGGCGCATTCCTTGCGCGCCGCTTCGAGCTCGCCGTCGGTCAGGTCGGCGCCCAGCTCTTGACGGAGCGCGTCGATGCCTTCGAGGGCCTTTTCCTGTGCGGGCATCAGCGATTCGCCGTGGTCCTTCTTCGCTTTCCACTCTTCCAGCTCTTTGAGCTTCGCGCACTTGCCGGCCCAAGCCATCGAGACGGGGCCGACGACCGTGCCGGAGTACGCCGCCGAGAGGAGCGAGTTCGCGCCGAGACGGTTCGCGCCGTGGTACTGGTAGTCGCACTCGCCGGAAGCCATCAGGCCGGGAATGTTTGTATTGTGCTCGCGGTCGACCCAGATGCCGCCCATGGAGTAGTGGACGGACGGATAAATCAGCATCGGCACTTTGCGCGGATCCTGTCCCATGAATTCGGAGTACATTTCAAGAATGCCGCCGAGTTTCTTTTCAAGGTAATCCGCCGGGATGTGCGAAAGGTCGAGGTAGACTTTGTTTTCGCCATCGACGCCGAGTCCCTGGTTGACGCAGACGTCGTAAATCTCGCGGGACGCGATGTCGCGCGGAACGAGGTTGCCGTAGTCCGGGTATTTTTCCTCGAGGAAGTACCAGGGCTTTCCGTCTTTGTAAACCCAGATGCGTCCGCCTTCGCCGCGGCACGCCTCGGACATCAGGCGGTTCTTGTCGGTGCCGGGAATCGCGGTCGGGTGAATCTGAATGAACTCCGGATTGCCGATGCGCGCGCCTTGCTGATAGACAGCACCGACGGCGGAGCCGTTGCAGATGGTGGACGCCGTGCAGAGGCCGAAGATCTGGCCCGGGCCACCGGTGGCGAGAATCACGCAGTCCTCGCGGAAAGCCTTGATTTCCATCGAGTTCATGTTTTGCGCGACCATGCCGCGGCAGACGCCGTTCGCATTTTTGATGATTTTGATGAATTCCCAGAAGATATAGGTATGGACCTTGCCCTTCGTCTCCCATTTCCGCACCTGCTCGTCCAGCGCGTAAAGAAGCTGCTGGCCCGTGGTGGAGCCGGCGAAGACGGTGCGTTTCTTTTTCTGTCCGCCGAAATTGCGGAGATCGAGCACGCCCTCTGCCGTGCGGGTGAACGGCACGCCCATGCGGTCGAACATCTCGACGATGCCCGGCGCGGCTTCGCACATGCCCTTGACCGCGACCTGGTCGGCGAGGAAGTCGCCGCCGTAAACGGTATCGTCAAAGTGCGTATAGGTCGTGTCGCCTTCGCCCTTCGTGTCCATGCAGGCGTTCATGCCGCCTTGGGCGCAAAGGGAGTGCGAGCGCTTCGGCGGGCAATAGGAAAAGAGATCGACCTCGCCGCCGGCCTCGCAGATCTTCAAAGTCGCCATGAGGCCGGAGATACCACCGCCGACCACCGCGATCCGGTTCTTTATCGCTGATTTAGCCACGTTATTTCGTCCCCCTTATCAAACGAGATAGATCGCCATGAAGGCCAGCGAGAGGAGGCAGAGGAGAGCGCAGAGCGCCATGCTGCCGGCGTTGATGACCTTCTGGATGCGCGGACCCTTGGCGATGCCCCAAGTCATGCAGAAGGTGGTGATGCCGTTGCAGAAGGGGAAGATCGCGGCCCACATGCCGATGAGATAGAGCACCCAATAAACGGGGTTCTGGAAATAACTCTGCAGGAGCTGGAAAGAGATATGCGGTCCGCCGCCTTTGACGAGGAAGCGCAGATAGAAGACGTGCCAGGCCAGGAAGACCAGGAGGTACCAGGCGGTCATGCGCTGGAGCCAGAACTGGATATTGTTGATGTACGAATAATTCTGCGGGTTGTTCTTCGCCTGCCAGCCGATGTAAGCGCCGTAGATGGCATGGAACAGGAAAGGCGTAGCGACGAGGCCGAGCTCCAGCGGGATCATGATCTGAGGCGGAATCGAGGCCAGAAGATCGACGGCGGAGTTGAACGAGGCCGGGCTGATGAGCACCCGGGCGTTCGTCAGGATATGCTCCAGCAGGAAACCGCCGAGGCAGACCAGGCCGCAGAGGGAGTGCAGCCGGCGCAAATAAAATGTCACGTTATACATGCTAAACCTCCTAAGGTCAAGAGCGGCAAGGCCGGCGGCGGGGCGGACCCTGAGAAGGGCGGCCCGGCCTCCGGCGGTGCCCCGACGGATCAGATCTGGCGATAAGGCTTCTGGCCGATCTCGTAGAAGTTGTTGCCCTCGGAATCAATGACGACGATGGCCGGGAAGTCCTCGACCGTAAGCGCTGCCAGCGCCTCCGGGCCGAGCTCGGGGTAGGCGATGACCTCGTACTTCTTCACCGACTTGGCGATGAGCGCCGCCGCGCCACCGACCGCCGCGAAGTAAGTCACGCCGTTCTTCTTCATGGACTCGACGACCTCGGGCTTGCGGGAGCCCTTGCCGATCATGCCCTTGATGCCCTGATCGA
>JAEERZ010000305.1 GCA_016286075.1 Selenomonadaceae bacterium | reverse complement strand
GGCGAGCGATGTCGGAAGGCTGAATTGAAACGAATGAAATTTTTGAAGTAAGAAAGTTGGAAAGTAGGAAAGTAGGATTTTCCTACTTTCCTACCACAGAAATTTGACTCGTCCGACGGCGGACAATTTGAAAAAGAAAGCAGGCAGAGATAATAGCGATGGACATGAAGGAAAAGCTCGCAGCGGCGATTCGCGCGGCGGCTGAAAAGGGGATTGCCGACGGCGTTTTCCCCGAGGCGGAACTTCCGACGGTGGAGTTGGAGGTGCCTCCCAAGAAGGAAATGGGCGATTTCGCGACGAATTTCGCGATGAAGTCGGCGCGGGCGTTTCGCAAGAATCCGCGCCAGATCGCGGAGGCTTTGATCGAGCGTATTGCAAAGGACGGCGTCGAGCGCGCGGAGATCGCGGGCCCGGGCTTCATCAATTTTTACCTGACGAAGGACGTAATCTATGACGGCCTCCGCAGGGCGATTGAGGCGGGCGAGGAGTACGGGAATCTTCCGAAGAAGGACGAGCCTCCCACGCAGGTCGAATACGTCAGCGCGAACCCGACGGGACCGCTTCACGTGGGTCACGGGCGCGGCGCGGCGGTGGGCAGCGCGTTGGTGAATCTCCTGCGCGCGGCGGGCTATGACGTGGAGGCGGAGTACTATATCAACGACGCGGGCAACCAGATCGACCATCTGGCGGAATCAGTGAACGCGCGGTATCTGCAGCTCTGCGGGCAGGACGTCGAGGTGCCGGAGGACGGCTATCGCGGGCAGGACATTATCGAGACGGCCCGTCGCATTAAAGAGAAAGACGGCGAGAAGTATCTCTCCATGCCCGAGGCGGAGCGGCTTTCGATTTTCAAGGAGCGGGCGCTTGCGGAGAAGCTGGCCGCGTTGAAGGAAGACCTGGCGGCGTTCAACGTGAAATACGATTATTGGTTCAGCGAGCGCACGCTGCACCCGGACAAGGTGAACGCGGCGGTGGAGAAGCTCCGCGCCAACGGGAACATTTATGAGAAGGACGGCGCGCTTTGGCTGCGTTCGACGGATTACGGCGACGACAAGGACCGCGTGGTCATCCGGGCGGGCGGCGAGCCTACGTATCTGGCGGCGGATATTGCCTATCACAAGGATAAATTCGAGCGCGGCTTCGGGCGGGTCATCAATCTTTGGGGCGCCGACCACCACGGTTATATTTGCCGCGTGAAGGCGGCCATCAAGGCGATGGGCGGCGACCCGGACAAGCTGACGGTGATGCTTTTGCAGATGGTGAGCCTGCTCCGGGGCGGCGAGGTCGTGAAGATGTCGAAGCGCACCGGTGAGAGCGTGACGCTTTCCGAGCTGATCGAGGAGGTCGGCACGGACGCGGCGCGGTATTTCTTCGTGATGCGTTCGCCGGACAGCCAGCTGGATTTCGATATCGACCTGGCGAAGTCCCAGTCCAGCGAGAACCCGGTTTATTACGTCCAGTACGCTCACGCGCGCATTGCCAGCGTGTTCCGGCAGGCGGCGGAGACGGGGCTCAAAGAGAGCGACGCATTCTCGCTTCTGACGGACGAGTCGGAGCTCGACCTTATCAAGAAAATCGAGGAATATCCGAGAGAGGTGGAAAAAGCGGCCGCTGATCTCGCGCCTCAGCGTATCGCACGGGCGGCCCATGAAATGGCCAGCGCGTTCCACAGCTTTTACAGCCGGTGCCGGATTATGGGCGTGGAGCCGGATCTGGCGGGCGCACGGCTCGCATTGGCAGGCAAGACGGCGCAGGTGATTCGCCATGCGCTTCGTATATTGGGCGTCAGCGCGCCTGAAAAAATGTAAGGGGGATTTTGCAATATCATGAATTACGCAAAGAGCACGGAGACGGACGTCGCGTATTACATTCTCTCCAAGAAAGGCGAGCCGATCTATTACAAGGATCTCGTCACGGAGGTCATCAAGAAGAAAGCGAAACCGGTGCAGTCCCTGTCCCGCGCCATCGCGGAGGTCTACACGCAGATCAATATGGACAGCCGTTTCCACCACGTGGGAAAGAGCATGTGGGGGCTGACCGAGTGGAATCCGCCGGAAACAAGGCGGTCCAGCTCGTCCTCGGACTCGTCGTCTTCCTCCGGCTTGAAGGCGAGCCGCCGTCGCGAGAAGAAGTTCGAGAGCATACAGGAGGAATAGTATGGCTAAGTATATCTTCGTCACCGGCGGCGTCGTTTCGTCGCTGGGCAAGGGCATTACGGCGGCGTCGCTGGGACGGCTTCTGAAAAATCGCGGCGTCAAGGTCACGATCCAGAAATTCGACCCGTACATCAATATCGACCCCGGCACCATGAGCCCGTACCAGCACGGCGAAGTCTTCGTGACGGACGACGGCGCGGAGACCGACCTCGATCTCGGCCACTATGAGCGTTTTATCGACATCAGCCTGACGAAAATGTCGAACATCACCGCCGGCAAGGTTTACTGGTCGGTACTGAACAAGGAGCGCAAAGGCGATTATCTGGGCTCGACGGTGCAGGTCATCCCGCATATCACGAACGAGATCAAGCAGCGCGTTTACGACGTGGCGAAAGCGGACGAGGCGGA
>JAEERZ010000304.1 GCA_016286075.1 Selenomonadaceae bacterium | reverse complement strand
CTCCTGCGCCCGGGGAATCAATACGCGCTCGCCGGGGGCCAGCTCGTTTTTCAGCGCCTCGATGACGCCCTCGGCGCGATATTCCTTCGGCACGATGTCCGCTAAAATGCCGTAATGTTTCAGCCGTGCCGCCGTCGCCTTTCCGATGGCGGCGAAATGCGCCTTCGTCAGGTCGCGGGCGTCCTTGTTCGCGACAAAGAGCCGGTCGAAGAACCGGTCGACGCCGTTGACGCTGGTGAAAATCAGCCAATCGTAGGAAGCGATCAGACTGATGGCCGCGTCCACCGCCTCGTAGCCGTCCGCCGGATCGTCGATGCGAATCGCGGGCAGCTCGACGACGCGCGCGCCCATCGATTCCAATTTTTCCGTCATCTTCGACGCCTGCGGGCGCGAACGCGTGACAAGCACCGTCTTTCCGAACAGCGGACGGCTGTCCGTCGCGTCGAACCACGCCAGTTCGTCCCGCAGCTTCACCACGTCGCCGACAATGAAAATCGCGGGGGGCTTGATTCCGTTGCGCTTCACGTCTTCCGCCGCGCTGCCCAGCGTCGTCACCAGCGTCCGCTGCTCGGGCTTCGTGCCCCAGCGGATTACCGCCGCCGGCGTGTCCGCGCCGCGGCCGTTGTCAATCAGCTGCTTCGTGATATACGGAAGATTCTCTACGCCCATCAAAAACACGAGGGTGTCCGTCGCCGTCGCCAGCTTGTCCCAACGCATGGAGGACGAAACCTTCGTCGGGTCCTCATGGCCAGTCACCACAGCGAAGGAAGTCGCCACCGCGCGGTGCGTGACCGGAATGCCCGCGTAGGCGGGAACGGAAATCGCCGAGGTCACGCCCGGCACGATCTCAAACGGGATATTCTCTTCTTTCAGGAGCAGCGCTTCCTCGCCGCCGCGCCCGAAGACGAAGGGGTCGCCGCCCTTCAGCCGCACGACGCATTTCCCTTCCTTCGCCTTGTCGGCCAAAAGATGATTGATGTCGCCCTGCTTCATCGTGTGATTCGCGGACGCCTTGCCGACGTAAACCATTTCCGCGTCCGGCTTCGCCCAGCGCAAGATGCGGTCGTCGGCGAGGCGGTCGTAGACCACCACGTCGGCTTTCTGCAAACACTCGACGGCCTTCAGCGTAATCAGCCGATAATCTCCCGGCCCCGCGCCGACAAGAAATACCATTCCCGGCATAAAAATTCACTCTCCACCTAATAATCCTAATTCCTGTAAAATCTTTGCGCCGCCCTCTTCGAGCAGCTTTTCCGCAAGCCCCTCGCCGAGCTTCGCCGCGTCCTTCCGCGCGCCTTTCACATTGCCGCGATAGGAACGCTGTCCGTCGAGGGACGCGATAACCGCTTCCACGTTCATGTCGTCGCCCTCCGCCGTCGCGTAAACGCCCACCGGCACCTGGCAGCCGCCCTCGACCCGCGCAAGGAAGGACCGCTCCGCCTCCGCGCAGCAGATGGTGTCGTCGTCGCGCAAGAACGCGAGCATGTCCCGCGTCTCCGAGTCGTCCGCTCGCGTCTCGATGGCCAGCGCGCCCTGCCCTACGGCAGGAAGCACCATCGTCTGCGGCAATACCTCCCGGATACGGTCGGCAAACCCGAGTCGCTTCAGTCCCGCGACGGCCAGCACGATCGCGTCGTACTCGCCCTCGTCGAGCTTCCGAAGCCGCGTGTTGACGTTGCCGCGCAAATCGATCATTTCAAGGTCGGGACGCGCGCATAGAAGCTGCGCCCTGCGGCGCAAACTCGAGGTGCCGACCCGCGCGCCCTGCGGCAATTCCGAAAACGACGAAAAGCGGTTCGACACGAGGGCGTCCCCCGGATCAAGCCGCTTCGTAACCGCCGCAATCATGAGGCCGTCGGGCACCTTCGCAGGCATATCCTTCAAACTGTGCACTGCGAGGTCGATGGCGCCGGACAGCATTTCCTCCTCCAGTTCCTTCGTGAAAAGCCCCTTGCCGCCGATCTTCGCCAGCGGCACGTCGAGAATGCGGTCTCCTTTCGTGGAGATTCGTTTCTGCGTCACTTTGAGGCTCGGATATTCTTCGCGGAGCCGCTGTTCCACGTAATCGGCCTGCCAAAGGGCGAGCTTACTCCCCCGCGTACCGATGATGATCTGATCCTTCATCGAGTGTCTCCGCCTCTCCTAAGTAATCAAGCTTGAACAGCCGCTTCATGGCGTTCACATAGAACTCTTCCCGCTCCGTGCCCGCCGCCGCGCTGATGGTCATCATCGGGAACCGCAGGAGCTTCCGCACGATCATCTTCGACATCTGGTCGAGAACTTTCTGCTGAGTTTCATCCAACTCCGGAAGCTTACCGAGCGCGCGGCGCATTTCCCGACGGCGGATCTTGTCCGCGCGCTGGGACAGGCGCGCCATCAAAGGCTGAAACGATAGATACTGGAACTTGTCAAGAATAGAAACGACTTCTTCCCCGACGATATTTTCCGCCTGATGGGCTTCTTTCTGCCGTTCCTCGCGATGCTCGTCCACGACTTCCTCAAGGTCGTCGATGTTGTAACCGGTGACGCCCTCGATTTCGCCCACCTCAGGGTCCACGTCCCGC
>JAEERZ010000303.1 GCA_016286075.1 Selenomonadaceae bacterium | reverse complement strand
ACAAGGATTCGCGTGAGCAATTCGAGATGCGTACGCACAAGCGCCTCATCGACATTCTCGAAGCGTCCCCGAAAACCGTCGACGCATTGACGCACCTCGATCTGCCGGCCGGTGTTGACATCGAGATCAAGCTGTAAGAGGAGGTGGGATAATGTCTAAAGCGATTTTAGGTAGAAAACTCGGTATGACGCAGATTTTCACCGAGGAAGGACAGGTCGTTCCGGTGACGGTCATCGAATCCGGAAACAACGTCGTGATCCAGAACAAGACGACCGAGAGCGACGGCTACAACGCGGTTCAGCTCGGCTTCGGTGAAATCAAGGAAAAACATCTTACGAAACCACTGAAGGGCCGTTTTGACAAGGCTGGGGTTGAGCCGGTCAAATTCATTCGCGAAATGCGCCTTGCGGCTCCTTCTGAATATAAAGTCGGCGACAAGATCGGCGTCGATATCTTCGAGGCGGGTCAGCTCGTTGACGTTACAGGCATTTCCAAGGGCAAGGGCTTTGCCGGTACGGTCAAGCGTCACGGCTTCGCGCGCGGCCCGATGGGGCACGGTTCCAAATCCCATCGTGAGCCGGGTTCGACGGGCGCGATGATCAGCGGCCACGGCGGGCGCGTCCTCAAGGGTAAGAAGCTCCCCGGACACATGGGCAACGAGCGTGTCACTGTGCAGCGCCTTACGCTGGTCAAGGTGGACACGGACCGCAATCTGCTTTTGA
Organism: Selenomonadaceae bacterium; assembly: GCA_016286075.1. GTDB lineage: Bacteria > Bacillota > Negativicutes > Selenomonadales > Selenomonadaceae > RUG12372. The sequence goes on along the minus strand of JAEERZ010000303.1, from coordinate 1,842 downwards.
TCAAAGGCGCGGTTCCCGGCCCGAAGAAAGGGCTTCTGATGATAAAAGAAACGGTTAAGCCGAACAAATAAGGATCGGAAGGAGGATATGCTCAGTTATGCCTAAGGTAGCAGTTTACAATATCGACCGCCAGCAGGTCGGCGATATTGAGTTGAATGATAATGTTTTCGGCGTGGAAGTCAACGGCGGGCTCCTTCATCAGGCCGTCGTCATGCAGCTCGCGTCCCAGCGGCTCGGCACGCACGCCACGAAAACCCGCGCGTTCGTCCGCGGCGGCGGGCGCAAGCCTTGGAAGCAGAAAGGCACCGGCCGCGCACGCAGCGGTTCGCGTCGTTCCCCGTTGTGGGTCGGCGGCGGCACGGTCTTCGGTCCGCATCCGCGTTCCTATGCTTTCAGCATGCCGCGCAAGCAGCGTCGCCTTGCCATCAAGTGCGCGCTTTCGGATAAAGTCCAGGAAGACAGCCTTTTTGTTTTGGACGCTCTCGATTTTGAGGCGCCGAAGACGAAGCAGGTCGTGAAGCTTCTTCAGACTTTCGAGATCGACAACAAGGCACTGATTATCACGGCGGAAGAGGCCGAGAATGTAGAGCGCTCTTCCCGCAATATTCCGGGCGTCAAAGCCATCAATACGACGGGACTGAATGTTTATGATATCCTGAATCATGACAAGCTGTTCGTCACGAAGGACGCCGTTGCCCGGATTGAGGAGGTGCTCGCATAATGGAAGCACGCGATATCCTGCTCCGCCCGCTCGTCACGGAGAGATCCACCGAGATGATGGAGGAAGGCAAGTACGTGTTCGCGGTCGACAAGAGAGCGAACAAGATACAGGTTGCCCAGGCAGTTGCCGAGATTTTCAACGTCAAGGTCGTTTCCGTCAACACAATGAACGTCACGGGCAAGAAGAAACGCGTCGGTCGCAGCGTCGGCCGTCGTCCCAGCTACAAGAAAGCAATCGTGAAGCTTGCGCCCGGTGAGACGATCCAGTTCTTTGAGGCGTAAATTTCGGCAAAGGAGGTAAAATCAGTGGCAATCAAGAGTTTCAAGCCTTATTCGGCAGGCAGACGATTCATGACCGTGGCCTCGTTTGACGAGATCACGACAGATAAGCCGGAAAAATCGCTGGTCACGCGCCTGAAACAGCATGGCGGCCGCAACCAGCAGGGCAAGCTGACCGTCCGTCATCAGGGCGGCGGCCACAAGCGCCGGTATCGTATCATCGATTTCAAGCGTACGAAGGACGGGATTCCCGCCACAGTCGCGACGATCGAGTACGATCCGAACCGCAGCGCGCGCATCGCACTCCTCAATTATGCGGACGGCGAGAAGCGCTACATCATCGCTCCGAACGGACTCAAGGTCGGCGACAAGGTCGTCTCCGGTCCGGATGCGGACATCAAGCCGGGCAACGCTCTTCCGCTGAAGAACATCCCGGTAGGTACCACGATCCACAATATCGAGATGAAGATCGGCAAGGGCGCGCAGCTCGCCCGTTCCGCCGGAACGAGCGCGCAGCTGATGGCGAAGGAAGGGGATTACGCCCTTCTCCGCATGCCGTCCGGCGAGCTTCGCAAGGTGCATATCAACTGCCGCGCCACCATCGGCACGGTTGGCAACCTTGAGCATGAGAACATCACCATCGGCAAGGCGGGCCGTTCCCGTTGGCTCGGCATTCGCCCGTCCAACCGCGGCGTCGCGATGAACCCGAACGACCATCCGCACGGCGGCGGCGAGGGCCGCAGCCCGGTCGGCCGCAAGCATCCGGTCACGAAATGGGGCAAATGCGCGATGGGTGCCAAGACCCGCCGCAAGAAGCCTTCGGATAAATTTATCGTCAAGAGG
>JAEERZ010000302.1 GCA_016286075.1 Selenomonadaceae bacterium | reverse complement strand
GTCATCATCGCGGTCATGGTGTTTTTGAATTTCGTGCCCATCGGGCTTTGGGTGTCCGCCATCGCGGCGAACGTCAATGTCGGCATCTTCACGTTGGTGGGGATGCGGCTTCGCCGCGTCGTGCCGAGCAAGATCGTGCTGCCGCTGATCAAGGCCAATAAGGCGGGCCTCGACGTTTCGGTCAATCAGCTGGAGGCGCATTATCTGGCGGGCGGCAACGTGGACCGCGTAGTGGACGCCCTGATTGCAGCGCACCGCGCCGCGATTCCGCTTCCCTTCGAGCGGTCTGCGGCCATCGACCTTGCGGGGCGCGACGTGCTCGAAGCGGTGCAGATGAGCGTCAATCCGAAGGTCATCGAGACGCCGGTCGTCTCGGCGGTGGCAAAGAACGGCATCGAGCTTCGCATCAAAGCGCGTGTCACGGTGCGCGCGAACATCGACCGCCTCGTGGGCGGCGCGGGAGAGCCGACGATTATCGCCCGCGTCGGCGAGGGCATCGTCACCACGGTGGGCTCGGCGGAAAAACATACCGACGTTTTGGAGAGCCCGGACGAAATCTCGAAAACGGTGCTGGACAAGGGTCTCGACGCGGGAACGGCCTTCGAGATTCTTTCCATTGATATCGCCGACGTGGACGTGGGGCGCAACATCGGCGCGGAGCTGATGACCGACCAGGCGGAGGCGGACAAGCGCATCGCGCAGGCGAAGGCGGAAGAACGCCGGGCGATGGCCGTCGCGAAAGAGCAGGAGATGAAAGCTTACACGCAGGAGATGGAAGCGAAGGTCGTCGAGGCGCAGGCGGAAGTGCCCCATGCCATGGCGGACGCGCTTCGCAGCGGAAACATGGGCGTGATGGATTATTTCAACCTGAAAAACGTGCAGGCCGATACGAATATGCGCGACGCCATCGGACAGTCGGGCGCGGGCGCGAAGCCGACCGCTCCCGTGGTGAAGTAAGATGGCGGGGAAGAGGGGCGGATTCCCCTTGCCCGTTCTGGCCGTGGTCGTCGTTCTGATTCTTTCGCGCGTCGCCGCCGCCATGGACGAGGGGATTGCCGAGGATTTTCCGCTTTTCGCGGCCATCGCCGCCTTTATCCTGTTTCGCGTGATTACGGCGCGAAATGAAGCGAAACGGCGCGGCCCGATTCCGACGCCCATGCCGGAACCGGCGGCGCAGAAACCACCGAAAGATCTTGGCTTCAAAATTCCGCCGCTCCGGGGCGCGCCGAAGGACGTGCAGACAGAGGTACAGGCGGAAGCGCAGATATCCGATGAAGATTTAGACGTTTTGCGTCGGGACAGCTATGAGCGCCATTTGGAAGAAAAAAAGGCGCGGGAGCAGCAGATGGAAGAAGAACGGCTGCGGCGCGAGCATCAAAAACGCGAGGCGCAGACGGAAAGGGCGGAGACATGGCAATTTTCGCCAAACGCGCTGCGAAACGCTGTCATCCTGTCGGAAATCTTGGCGCCGCCGAAGGCGCTGAGAAAGAGAGTGAAGAGTTAGGAGAGGAGAGTGAAGATAGAGTTTGCGTTTTAATTTCTGTAATAACTCCACTCTTCACTCTCCACACTCCACTCTTGAAAGCGGTTCGGGAGAAAAAGAACGCTTTATATATTGAAATCACAAGGGGGAAGATAACGATGCCAATCAAGACTGTCGGATTCATCGGGCTCGGCGTTATGGGCGCCAGCATGGCGGCGCATCTTTTGGACGGCGGCTACGAATTGATCGTGTTCAACCGTACCAAGGAAAAAGCGGAGCCGCTGCTGGCGAAAGGAGCGAAGTGGGCGGAGACGCCCGCCGAAGTTGCTTCCGGCGCGGAGGTCGTCGTCACCATCGTCGGCTACCCGAAGGACGTGGAGGACGTCTATTTGGGGCCGAACGGCATCTTGGAGACGAAAAAAGGCGGTTACGTCGTCGATATGACGACTTCCAGTCCGATTTTGGCGAAACGTATTTATAAGGAAGCGAAGGCGAAGGGCGTCGCCGCTCTCGACGCGCCGGTTTCCGGCGGCGACATCGGCGCGAGGAACGGCCAGCTCGTCATTGTGGTCGGCGGCGACCGAGAGGCGTTCGACGCGCTGAAGCCGATTTTTGAGCTGATGGGACGCACGATCCGTTATTTCGGCGAGGCGGGGTCAGGCCAGTACACGAAGATGGTCAATCAGATCGCCATCGCGTCGGGTATGCTCGGCGTTGCGGAAGCGGTGGCTTTCGCCAAGAAATCGGGACTGAATCCCGTGGACGTCGTCGAGACGATTTCCGGCGGCGCGGCGGCGTCATGGTCGCTTTCCAATTTGGCGCCGCGCATGATTCGCGGCGACGACGCGCCGGGCTTTTATATCAAGCACATCATCAAGGATATGGGCATCGCTCTCGAATGCGCCAAGGAAATGCATCTTGAAATGCCGGGGTTGAAGCTCGCGAAGCGGCTCTATGACGAACTGGCGGCGCGGGGGATGGAGGACTGCGGGACGCAGACGCTGATACGCTGGTACTTGAAGCAATAAGAAATAAGCGCTCCACACGGAGCGCTTTTCTTATTGCTTCAGGTACCAACATG
>JAEERZ010000301.1 GCA_016286075.1 Selenomonadaceae bacterium | reverse complement strand
TGCCATGGCGCTCTTCGTGAACAGCAGTAGCGTTTTGTTCGCATCGCTGCTGCTCCTGCCCGTGGCCGTTTCCATTTTCCTGCCGTACAGCCCCATCGTCGTGTTGGGGCAGGCGTATCTCGGCAAAAACGCGGGCTTCGCCTCCGGCGTCACGCTGGGGCTTTCCACCACCATCGGCGGCATTCTTGCCCCCGCCGTAGGCTGGGCCGCCGACCGCTGGGGAATGGTGACGGCGCTGCAAATCCTTTGGATCGCGGGCATTTTCGGCAGCCTCGCCGCGTTTACGTTGAAAGAACCCAGAAAGCTATAACAGAAGAAGAAAATCCAAGGGGAGAACGCGCCCTCCCCTTGGATTCTTTCCCCCTTTTCATTCTTTTTTTAGGAAATCATGATTTAATGGAAAAAATTTTTCAGGAAACACAGAACGAAAGACCGACAACTCTTACAGGCCGAACATATTCCATATTCTTCTATAGATAAGGACGAAACGGATTGAGCAAACAAAAGAACAAGAAATATAAACCGGCCCACAGCAAAAAGCACGACTATTCTTTTTGGATATGGCTCGGCGTCTTCCTATTCCTCGCCGTGGGCGCGACCATAGGCTTTTACTTCGCCTCTTCCAGCCTCTTCGACAAGCCCCAGCGTCGGGAACGCCCCGAATCGCGTCCGTATCAGACTACGGAGGCGCTCTTGGTGGCGAAGGACAAGACCACCGTGATGATCATGGGCGTGGACGAACGCGTGGACGACGTGGGCCGTTCCGACACGCTGATGCTGGCCACCGTGGACCCGAAGAAAAAGAGCGCGTCGCTGCTCTCGATTCCGAGAGACACCCGCGTCCATATTCCCGGCTACGGCTACGACAAGATCAACGTCGCCTATTCCCTCGGCGGTCATGAACTGACGCAGGATACCGTGGAGGAATTCCTTGACACGCCTGTCGAGCATTACGTCCTCATCAAGGTTCCCGCCTTCAAACGTATCATCGACGCCATCGGCGGCGTGGATATCGACGTGGAAAAGCGCATGTACTATGTGGACGAATGGGACGACGACGGCGGACTCGTCATCGACCTTTATCCGGGCAAGCAGCACATGGACGGCAAGACCGCCATCACTTATGTCCGTTACCGCGACGAAGACGGCGACATCGGCCGCATCGAACGCCAGCAGAAATTCATGAAGGCCGTCCTGGATCAGGTCATGTCGCCTTCCATTCTCCCGCGTTTGCCGGACGTCATCCGCGAAGTCATGGGCTCCGTACAGACCGACCTCTCCTTCCGTCAGCTTCTGGAACTGGCGGGAGCCATGAAGGAAGCGCAGGCCAACGGTCTCAAGACGAAAATGGTTTCCGGCCGTCCGCTCTATATCGACGAAATCAGCTATTGGATTCCCGACGTCTACGATGCCCGCGAGGATATGGCGGAAATGCTGGGCATCACCATCAGCGAAAACGCGAAAGCGGAAATGAACCGCGACGCTTCCGCCTACAGGGCTTCGATTCCCGCCAACGCCAAGGAAGTGCCGGAAGACGATATGACGATCGGGCGGCTCATCCGCGAGGGCAGCAAGCCTCCCCGCGCAGGCGACAGGGACAGCGTGACGGGACCCACCTCCCCGCGCACGGGCAAGGGTTCGGAAGAGCGTCCTTCCTCCCGCCCGCCGAAACAGGGAACGTCGCAGTCGACCGTTCCTTCGACGGCTCCGGCAACGGAGTCCAACACGGAAGAACCCGAGACCACGACGCCAACGAGACAACCTGCGGAGACGGAACCGGAAAGCAATGCTTCCTCCAGCGAGGAAACCGTATCGAAACCGACGCCTCCCGCGGCTCCGACGGCGCCGTCAAGGCCTTCGCCCAGCAGCGTTCCTTCGCGAACCGGCTCGCCGGGCAAACAAAATTGAATCATATATTAAGAACGTCGATGCAGGATATTCTTGCATCGACGTTTTTATTGACAAGCGAAAAAAAATCCCGTATGATAATAAAAAACATATATCGTTAAAATTTTATATATAAATTTTTATTATCGTAAATTTTACAGGAGGAGATGATTTCATGTATTTTGACGACTACGACAGCCCCGTATTTCGCCCTCCCAGCGAGGCGAGGAGCTTCATTCTGCGCCTGACCCGCGGATGCGCCCACAATAAATGCACTTACTGCAACATGTATCGCGGCGTGCCCTTCCAAGTGCTGACGGACGAGCAGATTATGCGCCAGATAGCCATGGCGCAGGCATACAACGCGAAAGCCGTGCGCCGGGTATTTTTCGCGGACGGCGACGCGCTGGTCCTTTCCACCGACCGCTTGCTCCGCGTGCTGAAAACGCTGCACGAGGTGTTCCCGAATTTTGAACGGGCCTCGTCCTACGCCGCCCCGAAGGATATCCTGCGAAAATCGGTGGAGGAACTGAAACAGCTTCGCGAAGCGGGGCTGGAGCTTCTCTACTACGGTATGGAAACCGGAGACGCGGTGACGCTGGCGAAAATCAACAAAGGCGTGGATGACAAGGAGAGCATCGAAGTCGGACAGCGGGTCATCGCGGCGGGCATGAAGCTTTCGATGATGGTGATTC
>JAEERZ010000300.1 GCA_016286075.1 Selenomonadaceae bacterium | reverse complement strand
CTGAAGCCCTTTAGCTATTTTTTTATTGGTATCTCTAACGTATTCAAACAAGCCGCCACCAGCCGCGTTTTCAAGCATAGCGTCATCCAGCTCGAAGTCCGCCAGCTCCGCCATATACGCCTCCGCCTCGTCCTTCGTGACGTCGTAGCCCTCGGCCTTGGCCAGCTTCAAGAGCTCGTCGGCGGTCTGGCACTTCAGCGCCGTTTGCACCATTTCCTTGCCATTTTGGTGTCCTCCATTTATGCTTTATTGCACAATCTTTATCCTCCCGTTGTCACATGGGGCCGTCCAGGGGGCATTCCGTGTAGCAACTGCCGCCAGCCACATTGGAAAGCGCCGCGTCGTCCAGCTCAAAGTCGTGTATCTCCGCCATGTACGCTTCCGCCTCGTCCTTCGTCATGTCGTAGCCCTCGGTCTTCGCCGTCGCCATCAGCTCCTCGGCGGTCTTGCACTGCATTGCTCTGGCAATCATTTCTTTCGTGAGTTCGTTCCTGTTGATCTTTTTCATTTTGATAGCCTCCTTGGGTATATGTTTTGAATTGCCTCTATCTATTAATTATAACAAATCAGTCGCGCCAAAATTGACACGCTCGAAAAATTTTTCTTTCAGCGACCAGGAGCAAGGACGCCTTGCTCACGCCACAGTTTTCCCTTGCAGTCCCTCGCTCCGTTCCCCTTTCGTGAAATAGCCCTCGGCGGCGACGCCCGCCACAAAGATGACGTCCTCGTCCTCTTCCTCCCCGATCAGCACATCATAGACGGGCTCGAAGGTGCCGGTAGGCTTTACGCTCGTCACGGTCGCCGTCGCGCCGCCCCGTTTCAACACCGTTTTTCCGAGGGCCTCTTTCACGGCGCAGTTCTTCTCGTGCCCAAAGTAGAGCGTCTGGCTTTCCGTCGTGCGCCAAACGGTTCCGTCGGAGAAGGCGACCTCGAAAATCTCCTCCGCCTGCGGCGTCATCACCTCCGTGACTGTGCCGACGATCTCATTTCCTTCCGCGTCCAGCGTAATCACTTTGTCGCCGACCTGCAAATCCTTGATGAGCTTTATGCCGCCCGGCACAGCCACCTCGGAATCGCCCGTGAAGCAATGGGGGTGGGCAGGATTACATTCGTTACCATCGCACGTCATATTGGTGTAGCAGGATCCCCCTGCCGCGCGCTCAAGCACTTCCTCCTCCAGCTCGAAGTCCGCCAGTTCCGCGATATACGCCTCCGCCTCCTCCCTCGTCATCTCGTAGCCCTCGGCTTCCGCCAGCTTCAAGAGTTCGTCGGCGGTCTTGCACTGCATTGCCTTCTCGATCATTTCCTTCGTGAGTCCGTTCTTGTTGATTTTTGTCATTTGGAAAACCGCCTTTCCGATTTACGCCGCTTCGGCTTCTTCTATCCATTCGCCCCATCGGAGCGTCGTTTCCCCCGCGTGCCTCGCCCGGACATATTCCGAAAACAATTTCAGCGTCTCCAGCCGTTGGACAATCCGCTCGTTTTTCCACTCCTCGTCTTTCATGGCCGTCAGGTCGGCGCCGCCGATCAGGTGCTGGCGCTCGATAACAGCCTCCGCAGGGATGTCCGGGTTGCGGATCATATCGTACATCGCCATGAACGTCGTCGTGCGCCCGCGTCCGGCGCGGCAGTGGAAATGGAGCCAGGCGTCCCTGGGGAGCGACTCGACAAAATCGAGAAACGCCTCGATCGTCTCCGTATCCGGCTGGGTCCTGTCCGTCACATAAAACCGCACGTACCGGAAGCCCGCCGCTTCGACGACGTCTTTTTCCGTCTGCACATTCTCCGGAGTAAAGGTGACGGCTTCAAATCGGCCTTTGTCGGTCTTGCCCTTCGGCCCAAAGGTCGTCGTCTCTCCTGCTATCCCGGCGAGGCGTTCTTCCTCGTCCAGCGCCACTTCCTCCGGGGTTTTCCCTTCGTTGGCCAGATTGCCGTCTTTGTGCCAGCTCACGGGCAGTCCGTCCGCAAAACCGTGAGACTCCTGCCGCAGATCCACATCGTAGATGGGCGCGCCGGGAGCGGCGGCCGCAAGTGTCGCGTACAGCGAGGCAAACCCGGCGGCGGTGCACTGGGCGCTGCCCGATATGCGAAGATTGTCCAGTCCCTGCCTGGTGGGCGGCGCATCCTCCGGCGTCACGCGCCAGCCGTCGGAAGCCATGCGGAAATTTCGCGGCTCCGCGAGTTCCGGGTCTTCGTCGAGCCGCCATTTCGCTTCCGAAACGGAAGCGACGGTCAGCAGCAAAAGAGAAATCAAGAGGATCGTGGTCTTTTTCAGCAGGTTGCGCATATTTTTGATCCTTTCCTATAGAAATTATGCACCGGCAAACGGAAACGTGCGGTCGAGTCCGGCGAGCCAGCGATCTTCGTTATGGTCGTAAGTGCGGACGACTGCGCGGTCTTTGTAAAGGAAGAGCGAGTTGGTGTAAATATGGGAAGCGTCTATGGTGGGGTTGTGGATGTTCACCAAATTCCTGTGCACGCGGTTCACGCTGTCGTCGGCGTAGCTGTCGTTCGTGGGCGGCGTGTGCGTGTGGCCGGAAATCCAAAGGCTGCCCGGCGGAACGTCGGCACGGATTTCTGCCA
>JAEERZ010000031.1 GCA_016286075.1 Selenomonadaceae bacterium | reverse complement strand
TCAGCTGCTACGGCGGCGGCTTCTCCTGCATGCCCGCCTACCTCAGCGACATCTTCGGCATCCGCTGCCTGAGCGCCATCCACGGCCGCGTCCTGACGGCCTGGGGACTCGCCGGCATCGCAGGCCCTACCCTCGTCTCGCTGCTGCACGATAAAGGCTACGGTTACGCCACGGCTCTTTATCTCTTCGCGGGCCTGTTCTTCGTCAACCTGATTATCGCCCTCGCCCTTTGGCGGAACCGCAGAACGGCGACGCAGTCCGCGCCGGAAATCTGCCAATCTTAAAAATCACAACGAATGCACAAGGCTTCCGGGAAATTCTCGGAAGCCTTTTTTAATCACTGCAAGAAACTCATGGATTCCCCGCTCCCGGCATGATAAAATGAAGAGGAACGTACAAAGGAGGTTTGCCGCATGAAGATAACGGATCATTACAACGTTTATTACAAGGATCACTGCATCGCCTGCTACCATGTTTACGATAACGGCGATTCCTGCTATTCCACCTCGGATTTCTCGTTCATCGGCCTCGAAAAGGAAAACATCCCCGCAGCGTTCAAGCGGCAGACGGAACAAAAGGGAGCCGTCCCGTTCATGGCCGAAATCATGACGGAACAGAATCGCGTGAAGGGCAGGAAAACGCCGATCTACCAAAGCGGCAATTTCACCGTTAAGCGGGTACCCCACGAAACGGGAGAAAAATTCGTCGTCTACAGGAGGAGCGCGAAAGAAGGCGAAGAAGGCTACTCCAAAAAAGATTACTCCGCGCCGCACTATGAGGGGCCGAAAACGCCGGAAGGCATGAAGGAATGGGCTTCCTGGTATTATTTCAACAAGATGGACGACGGCACGTACGAGGCCGAGCTTGACGAGGCTTGGTGGTGGGGCGGCGGCCACAACGACGGCGGGACGATCCATACTGCAATCCCGGAGGAATGGTTCGACATGCCTTACGACGAATTCCTCAAAAATCTCGTCACGCTCGCCGCAGCCGCCCACTACGGCTTTACCCCCGGGGAACTGAAGCGGAAAAAGGGACTCAAGAAATTCTTCGGATTCAACAGCACGAGGCAAGGAAAATGAAAGCATCGGACATTCACGTCATCTACGGCTCGCAAAACATCGCGCGCATGGCCTATGAACTCATGGACGCGATGGATATCGCCGCGGTCTTGCAGAAGGACGCGCGCATCGCGCTCAAACCGAATTTCGCCGTCTCGAAGCCTGCGGACTCCGGCGCGACCACGCATCCCGAAGTGGCCGAAGGCATCCTGCAATATCTGACGGAACGCGGATTTCGCAACATTTCCATCATGGAAGGCTCATGGGCCGGCGCGGACACGCAAACCTCGTTCCGCGTCTGCGGCTACGAAGCGCTGGCGAAACGATACGGCGTTCCCCTGCACGATTTGAAAAAGGACGCCTTCGTCGAGCGGCAGGCGGGCGGGCTGACTCTCAAGGTCTGCCGGAAGCCCCTCCTGGAAACGGATTTTCTCATCAACTTGCCCGTGCTGAAAGCGCATTGCCAAACGAATCTCACCTGCGCCCTGAAGAACCTCAAAGGCTGCATTCCCGACTCGGAAAAGCGGCGTTTCCATTCCTTGGGGCTGATGAAGCCGATTGCCTGCCTGTCGAAAATCCTGCGCCCGCAGCTCACCATCGTGGACGCCATTTGCGGCGACCTCACCTTCGAGGAAGGCGGCCACCCCGTCCCGATGGACCGGCTGATCGGCGGCGTCGATCCCGTGCTTGTGGACAGCTACGGCGCGGAGCTGCTCGGATTTTCCATCGACGAGATCGGCTACCTTCCGCTGGCGGAGAAGCTCGGCGTGGGCAGCACGGACATCGCGAAGGCCGCTATCCACGAACACCATGCCGAAGAAAAACAGCAGACCATCTTCCGGGCCAGCAATGTCGCCCGCGAATTGGCAAGCCACGTGGTCGCGGACGCCGCCTGCTCCGTCTGCTACGGCAGCCTGATTCACGCGCTGCAGCGGCTGCGGGAAAACGGAAAGCGGCTGCCCGAAACCGTATATATCGGGCAAGGCTTCCGCGGGAAAACCTGCGAAGGAATCGGCATCGGGAACTGCACGGCGGGATTCACCGCTCATTTGAAAGGATGCCCGCCCACCGCAAAGGCGATGGCGGACTTTCTGGCGGGAAAATAAAACTTTGAAACGAAAATGCCTCACATGAGTACAGATTGCAAAAGGCTTCCGGTAAGGAAGCCTTTTATTTTCATAGGATGCGTTTCGAAATTTCAATACCCCAAATTTCTGCGGTAGGATTTTCCAACTTTCCTACTTTCCTACTTTCTTACCTCAGAAATTTCATGGCGGTTTTCCACTTTTATTAATATATGTTACATTTGCACCATTAAAAACGGCGCGGAAAAATATTTTTAGTCTGCTGGTAGCATACCAAAATTCTAAATATTATGCTAAACTATGCACGGTGGAAGAAAACGGTTATTTCGATAATGTAATCGCGAGCCGGAAGATACATCTGAGCTTGCCGATCGGCGGACGTCAGGAGGGTATGAGAACATGGAACGCAGTGGGAAAATGATCCTGTCGGCGGCGCTTTCCGCGCTGACGTTTTTCAGCTTCGGCGGCTGCTCCGGCAGACCCATCGGGGCGCCCGAATGCGGCGGCGTGACGGACAAGACGGACCATAACGCGCCGAAGGAAATCGTATCCAAGGACCTGACGTCGTTCTGCGCGCACTTCTATCTGCGGGGCGAATGGAGTCCCGGAAGAGGCGACCGGTTTTATACCTTTGACGTGCATAAGGACGAACAGGGGACGCTGACGGCTTTCGCGCGGACGGACACCACACAGGACGCCGTCATCAGCCGCCCGGCGGACGGAAAATTACTGACGGCGCTGCAGGCCATCATCGACACTTACAAGCTGGCGGGGCAAAACGGCTACTATCGTGTCACGGCGGGATTGCCGCCGGAGTTTCAGAAGTGCCATTTTACCGCCAATTACGCTTCGGGGGAAAAACTGGAATTCACCAAGAACAATAACCCGGATGACGAATGGACAAAAGAAACCTATCTCGCCTTCGCGAACTGGTTCAGGGAACAAGGCGACGCTTCCCTGATGCCGCCGGAGCAATCCTTCGGACCGGTCGAGGAATGTTCCTTCACCTTGACCGCGAACGGCAGGAAAGTCCATATCAGTCCCGTCCATGTGCAGGAAAAGGACGCCATCGACGGCGAACAGCGTCTTTTAGGAGAGATGGTTTACGACGCCGAAGCGAAGAAATGGGTGCGCGAGGAATACGCGCTTATCCCCGAGGATTATTTGGAACGTATCCATGCCATCCTGTCCGCCCACGACCTGCGCACCTTCGACTGGCATTCGGTGCTCTATGGAAGAGGCCGCAAGGCGCAAAAGCTGAAGGATGAGGAAAAGGATTTCTTCCGCGCCGCTATACAGATTCACGTCAATTTCGCGGGCAAAAAAGGACTCCGCATCGACACCAACGACGCCGATGACATAGAGACGCTTCGGCCGCTGGTGACGGAGCTTTTAGCGTACCATGATTCCCTGTTCGAGGAATAGGGGAACAGGCCAAACCGGTGAACGTCCCGAAAGGGAACAGTAATAATACACATTAAAAGGAAAGGAAGAGATTTTTCATGCAGAAACGTACCTTGGCAAAACGGATCGCGGCGGGATTTTTGACAGGTCTCATGTCGGCTGCGCTCTTGGCGGGCTGCGGCGGCGGCAACAAGCCGAGCGGCGGCAGCGGCGCGGCGAACAACCCGCCGAAGATTGAAGTCCCCGCCCGGGCGCCGGTCTCTACGCCTCCCACGATGACCTTCAAGTTCGGTCAGACCGAGGCGAAGGTCTATGAGCTGACGGGCGTCGATCTCAAAAATATCATCCGAACGAACAAGCTCGTGGCGATGGGCGACGACATCTTTTTCCACACCGATACGAAGCATTATGAAGACAAACTGCAGCATACGAATAAGGTTACCATGAAGAACGAGACCATTGCCAATCTCACGGATCTCGGCCCCAGCGGCGACATCCACGAGATGACGACGAACGGCAAGATCGTCCTTTGGCAGTCCAACCGCAAAGCCACCGAAAAAGACAAGCTGGTGATTTACGACGGCAAGGAGGCCAAGGTTGCCGGCAAGTGGTCAGGCTCACCGATAGGCGACCCGGACTCCGACAAGTTTTTCGTGCTTTGGGGCCATGAATTGCGCGAGCAGCAGCTGGAAAACGGCGAATGGAAAATCAACAAGAAGCTGATCGAGGACTACCAGAAGATCGACCCGGAGTTTGGGCGGGTGGCCTTCAAGTCCGTCTGCGTCAAAGACGGCGAGATCTACATCCGCTACTTCCTGCCGAAGAAGGACGGCGAAAAGGACGATACGCCGATGCTCATCGCCTTTGATAAGAGCGGCAAGGAGCTTCGCCGCTATGAGGGCGTGAAGGAACTGCCGCGAGGCTGGGCCGTCACTGAAAACTATGTGATCGCCACCGGCTCCAAGGGCGTTTTCCGCGTCTATGACAGGAAGTCCGGCAAGGAACTTGGCGAGGCGAAAATCGAGATGCGTCCGTTCGCGCTCTGCACGGTGAAGGGCAACGACGTCATCGTCTATGACGACCGGGCGAAAAAACTGTATCGCATTGACTTCTGATGTGTGAACTCCCTCCGCCCTTCGGGCACCTCCCTCCATGAGGGAGGCAAAGCAAGCCCCCCTCCATGAGGGGGTGTCAGCGAAGCTGACGGGGGGAGTTTTTAGAGAAAATACAGGAGGCGAAATCTTTTGATGAACCTGAAAGGAAAGCTTTTGAGCGCGGCAGCGGCTGCGTTGCTGTCGGTTTCGTTGCTGGCAGGCTGCGGCGGTGGCGGCGGAAACAGCAGCGGCAGCGGCGCGCCGAAGGTCGAGACGCCGAAAACGGCGCCGACGATGACCTTCAAATTCGGGAGCCATGAGGCGAAAGTTTACGAGCTGGCGGGCGTCGACCTTCGGAACAACATCAACACCTGGGAACTCGCCGTGCTCGGCAGCGACGTCTATTTCCAGTGCGGGCGCAAACCGCCCCACATGGGCAAGGTCACGATGAAGGGCGAGACGATTTCCGATTTCACCGATCTCGGGGAGACGGACGACAACCATACGATCGCCATGAACGACAAAGTGGTGCTTTGGAAAGGCCCGAAGGACGCGCTGGTCGTCTATGACGGCAAGACCACCAAAGTCGGCGGCAAGTGGCCGGGCCAGCTCGTCGCTAAAGTCGGCGGCGGCATTTCCGGCCGGGACGAGTTCTATTTCCTCAACGGCAGGAGCCTGAAGATGGGCAAGCTGAAGGACGGCTCCATCAAGGACGTGCAGGAAATCGTGCCGAACCTGACCGCCACCAGCCCGGACTTCAAGAACGCGCAGTTCTTCCCCGTCGCTTCCGACAAGGACGACGTCTATCTGCGCACGATTCTCCAGAAGCCCGGCGAGAACAAGAAGATTCCCGTGCTCGTCGCCTTCGACAAGAAGGGCAAGGAAATTCGCCGCTACGAGGGCATGCCGGGCGCGCGGAAAGGCTTCTGCGTCACGGACAAGTATGTCGTCTTCGCCGACCCGGAAGGCAATGTCCGCGTCTTCGATAAGAAGAACGGCAAGTCGCTGGGCGACGTGAAGATCACCTTCGGCGTCTTCGCGCTCACTACGGTCAAGGGCAACAGCATCATCGCCTACGACGACAGCTCGAAGAAACTCTACCGAATCGACTTCTAAACATAGTAAACGAAAATATGAACAGGGGAATGTTTATCGTCATTGATGAACATTCCCCTGTTATTTTGCAATTATGCAGAATGTCTGGAAATCCGCAGTAAGCTTTGCTATACTTTAAATATAATATTCGAGAGCAGGAGGGAGAAGAGATGACACCACGCGAAACGGTATTCTGTCATATGCGGCGATTTGCTGCGCTCCTTCTGCGCCTCGTCATGGCAGTCGCTTTTTTGCTGTCGGTTACGGCGTATGCGCACGGCTCCGGGAAGGAAGTGCGCGTCGGTTGGCACGAATCCCCGTTCAACACCACGGACAAATCCGGACGGCGCTCCGGCTATGCCTACGAATATCAGCTAAAGATCGCGGCCTATTCCGGCTGGCACTATACCTATGTGCACGGAAGCTGGTCGGAATTGCTGGAGATGCTGGCAGACGGCAGGATCGACATGATGAGCGACGTCTCCTATACGGAAGAACGCGCGGGAACCATGCTGTTTCCGGAGTACCCCATGGGAACGGAAGAATATTGCATTTTCATCCTCCCCGAAAATCGGGACATCACGTCGAAGGATTATTCCTCCCTGAACGGCAAGCGGATCGGCGTCTACAAGAACAGCATTCAGTCGGATAATTATCGGCGCTGGGCGGAACTTCACGGAGTTCAGGCGGAGCTGGCGGAGCTCTCCTGCACAGAACCGGAGGCTCTGGAGATGCTGAGCGCCGGGAAGCTGGACGCCTATATTGCGCCGAACGCCTACGGCGACCCGGGGCATCTGACGCCGGTTTGCAGGATCGGTTCCTCCGAATTCTTTTTCGCCGTCAACAAGGACCGTCCCGATCTGCTGGAGGATTTGAACGCGGCGATGCAGCGCATTCAGGAAGAAAATCCGTATTTCAATCAGGAGATGTTTGAGAAGCATGCCAAACGCTTCGGGACGAACGCCTTCCTGACCTCGGCGGAAGCTTCATGGCTTGCCTCCCATAACGTCATCCGGGTAGGGTATCAGGACGACCATCTCGCCTTTTGCGCCACAGACCCGGCGACGGGTGAACTGACAGGCGCATTGAAGGATTATCTGACGGCCGCCTCCGGATGCATCAAGGACGCCCTCCTCGACTTTGAGGCCAGGGCGTTTCCCACTGCGGCGTCCGCTTTGGAAGCGCTGGCGCGCGGGGAGATAGACTGTGTTTTTCCGGCCAACCTCAGCAGCTTTGACGGAGAGACGAAGAACATCGTCATGACTCCGCCGCTGGCGCACTCGGATATCTATGCGGTGGTGCGTCAGGCCGACCGGAATATCTTCGCCAACAAGGAACATGTGGTCGTGGCCGTACCGGAGGACGATCCGAATTACGAGGCGTTCCTCATCGACCATTTTCCAAACTGGCGAAAGGTCTACTATGCCAATATCGCGGACTGTCTGAAAGCGGTGTCCGGACGCGTGGCGGACTGCGTTCTGGTGGGCAGCTACCGTTACAACAATATTTCCCGGCTCTGCGAAAGATATCGTCTGACCACGCTTTCCACCGGCATCGGTCTGGATTACAGCTTTGCAATCAATGAAGGAAACACGGAGCTGTATTCGATCATGGCCAAGACCGTCGGATTGGTTCCGAACGCCACGGTCAACGCGGCGCTGTCCCGCTATGTCGCTGAGGACGCCAAACGCACCTTTTCCGATTTCATCGTGGACAACCTGCGATTCGTGATGCCCGGCGTCGGCGCCGTGGTGCTGGTAATCCTGCTGCTGCTGGCGCGAAGCATCTGGGCGGAAAAAAGGGCCAAAACGCTGATTGCCGCAACGGAAACGGACGACCTGACAGGGCTGTACAACCGCGACTACTTTTTCCAATACGCGAACCGCATGTATCGGAAACATTCAAAGACGCCGATGGACGCCATCGTGCTGAACATCGAGCAGTTCCATTCCGTGAACGCCCTGAACGGCAGAGAGTTCGGCAAC
Organism: Selenomonadaceae bacterium; assembly: GCA_016286075.1. Lineage (GTDB taxonomy): Bacteria > Bacillota > Negativicutes > Selenomonadales > Selenomonadaceae > RUG12372. The sequence goes on along the minus strand of JAEERZ010000031.1, from coordinate 5,433 downwards.
CACGTCCTGCGCATTCTCGGGAGCGAGATCCTCGCAGTGGCGAACGAAAACGGCGGCATCGCGGGCCGATTTGGAGCGGACCGTTTCGACATTTACTGCCGGCATACGGAAGACTATCGGGGAATCTTGAACCGTCTGCAGAACAAGCTCGACGCTCTGGCGGCGACCGCCAGCATCCGCCTGCGCATGGGCGTCATGCCCTGGCAGGACGATCTGGAGCCGGAGCAGCTCTTCGACAGGGCGAGGACGGCGTGCTCGATGGCCCGGGGGCATTACAAGGACCATCTGATCGTCTTCGACGAAAAAGTGCGGGAGCGCGAGCTTATCGAGCAGCGCCTGCTGAACGATTTGCGCCGCGCGTTGGAAAGCTATGAATTTGAAGTCTACTATCAGCCGAAATACAATATCCAGGACGGCCCGCCGAAGCTGGTGAGCGCGGAGGCGCTGATCCGCTGGCGGCACCCGGAACTGGGCATGATCTCCCCCGATTCGTTTATCCCGCTTTTGGAACGCAACGGGAAAATCGGAGAGGTAGACAAATACGTCTGGGCGGAAGCGGCCCGACAGATTGCCCGTTGGCGGGCACAATTCGGCGTAACGATTCCTGTTTCCGTCAATCTGTCCCGGGTGGACGTATTCGACCCGACGCTGGAGCAGACCCTTGACCGCATCCTTGCGCAGAACGGCCTCGAGCATGACGCGCTGAAGCTGGAGGTCACGGAGTCCGCATACACGGAAAACGCCCAGCAGGTGATCCAGGTCGTGGAACACCTTCGCCAGAAGGGATACACCGTGGAGATGGACGACTTCGGCACCGGCTATTCTTCGCTGAACATGCTCTCGGCCATGCCGATCGACGTGCTGAAAATGGATCAGACGTTTATCCGGAACATCGAGAACGACGAGAGGGATATCCAGCTCGTGGCGCTGATCCTCGGCATCGCGGCAAATTTGAAGATCCCGGTCATCGCCGAAGGCGTGGAGACGGAGCATCAGCTCAAGCTGCTGAAAGATCTGGGCTGCGTGATGGCACAGGGATACTTCTTCTCCCGCCCGCTTCATCCAACGGAGTTTGAGAAAAAGTATCTCCGGGATGGAGAGATTGCTTCATAATCTCGACCATGAATATCTTATGAGGTGATACCCAAATGCGTTCGCTGCGAACCAAAATAACGCTGATGACAGTGTGCGTAATACTCGTCGCCCTCACTGTCGTCATGACCTTCAGCGTGATCTTCATCCAAAGGACCGAGCACCAAAAATCCGACCAGCTCCTTTTGCTGCTGTGCGAGACGGGCGAGCGAAATCTCGAATACTATTTCAACAGCGTGCAGAAATCGGTCCAGAAGGTCGCCTTCTTTGTGACGTCGGATTTGGACGGATTGTCGGAAGAACAGCTTACCCGTCACATGGCCCGCGTGGGAAAGTATTTCGACGAAATGGCCTCCAAGACGAACGGCGTACTGACCTATTATTACCGCATCGATCCCGCGGTCTCGGATACGGTCAAGGGCTTCTGGTACACAGACCTGGACGGGACCGGCTTCGTGGAGCATAAGGTAACGGACATCACGCGCTATAACACGGCGGATACCTCCAAACTGGTCTGGTTCACCGTTCCAAAATTCAAAGGCGAAGCCATCTGGCTCCCTCCGTATATCACGGACAATCTGGACAAACGCGTCATCTCCTACAACGTTCCGATTTATTATAAGGGAACATTCGTCGGGGTTGTGGGCATCGAGATCGACTATTCCACGATGGCCGAACAGGTGGACAGCATCAAGCTTTACAACAACGGATACGCGTTCCTGAGCGACGCGAAGGGGAATCTCTTCTACCACCCCCGGATCGACGTTACGAAACTGACCGAGGAAACGTGGCCCCAGCTTCCGGTGGGCGTGCTCGGCGAGGACACCTTTATCCATTATAACTTTGAAGGCGTGGACAAACAGGCGGCGTGGCTGCCGCTAAGCAACGGCATGCGCCTCAACGTTTCGGTCCCGATCTCCGAAACGGAAGGCGACTGGCAGGATCTGATCTGGAACATCCTGTACGTTGCCATCGGCGTGCTGGTGGCGTCGAGTCTTTTTACCATGTACTATACCAAGCGGATCACGAAACCGCTGGAGGACCTGACCGAAGCCGCGGAACAGGTGGACAAAGGCAACTACAATATCGCCCTGAATTACGGAAAGGACGATGAAGTCGGCAGACTCATGAATACCTTCAAGCGTCTGACCTCGCACATGAAGGAGAACATCTCCACATTGAACCGCCGGGCCTATGTCGACGCCCTGACCGCCGTTCGCAACAAATGGGCCTATGCCAGCTACATCGAGGATTTGCAGGCCTCCATGGACGAGGACAGCTCTCAGATGAAATTCGCCGTGGGCGTATTCGACTGCGACGACCTCAAGGCGGTCAACGACGAATACGGTCACGATAAGGGCGACGTCTATCTCAGGAAAGCCAGCCACCTGATGTGCCGCGTGTTCCAGCACAGCCCCGTATTCCGAATCGGCGGGGACGAGTTCTCCGTAATCTTCCAGAACGACGCATTCGAGGAAAGAGAAGCTCTCCTTGCGGAGTTCAAGAAAGCCATGGAGGAAATCAATGCGTCGACGAAGAATCCATGGGAACAGGTACGGGTCTCATACGGCATCTCGGTCTACGACCCGGAGCTCGACGGCGCGGTGATTGACGTGGTGCGCCGCGCGGACAAGAACATGTACGAAAACAAGCGGAATCGAAAAGAGGACGAGTAAGCGGAAAGGCCGAACCAGAACGCACGCGAATCAGAAAAATAGGTCAAAGGGGGCAGTCGCGCATGCTAAAAATGCGCGTCCGCCCCTCTTTTTTGTTGCGGAATGGTCAGAAAATTGTATAATATGGATGGAGAAGCGTTCTCATAGACATACAGCGTATTGCAACAATGAAAGGACGTGCGTGAAATGAGATTATCCGTCTTCATGGCGGCAGCCGCGATATTCTGTTGCGTATGGTTTTCGATTCCCGGCGGCGTCTTCGCCAGCGGCGCGTCCCTCGACGGCGCGTGGAAGCCGCACGACTACGGCACGCGCATCGAGATCGACGGCGACAACATATTGATCCTTTGGATGAACCGTCCCCAGCTGGAAACGACGTTCACCGTCACGGAAGAAGACGGAAAGACGGTTCTGCATCTTGAAAAGACCGGCCTGCGGGAGCGCGGGGATCAAAAAGACTACGCGCAGATCACGGGCCTTTGGGTCGAAAACGGTCAGATGCACTTCGAGAAGGTCTTCAACATCGCCGGGGAGAAGTCCGAAGTCCTCTTGCCGACGACGGAAAGCCGCTACGGAAACGTAACGGTGGTCACGGAGAAAGAACTGCCGCGCATCGAAGGGCTTTGGAAGACGAACGGCAGAATGGATTATACGCTGAAGATCGAGGGCGAGAAACTCTCCTGGCGGTTTGCGGAGTACGAATGGGAAGGCCCGGCGGAGTTTGCCGTGGTTCATGAGAACTGGGAAGAAGACCCGGACAAGTTCACGATCCGGCCTAAGAATCCCGCGGTAGACTATTTCAGGGGGTTCACGACCTTCAACTATCGGGACGGGAAGCTCCATACGCAAATCCCTGTCTACGACGCGGAATCCCCGCAGCTTGTGTTTGAGAAAGTTGAGTAACATATAATTCAGGAGGTGTGGTTATGAATTGTAAGGCAAAGCTTTTGTGCGCAATTTTCGCGGCGCTGCTCGTCGTGCCGATTTTCGGCTGCGGCGGAGGCGGCGGCAAGTCGGGCGGAGGAAGCGGCGGCGGGAAATCGTCGGTGCAGGCGTCGCGCGGCACGCCGGACACGGGGCCGGTGGACCCGGAATGGCAGGAAATCCTGAAAAGGAACGGCACTTACTCGGCGGCGTTTTTGCGGCTCGGCGAAATGATGGAAAGCGGGCAGCCGAACCATCCCGACAACGTGAAGCTTCCGAGGGAATTGCAGCACGCGACCTATGACAATCTTTACCACAACAAGAAGTACCATTACCTCGACGGGGAAATGCAGAGCGCAAAAGGCCCGATGGACATGAAGAAGGTCGCGGGCCGTTATGTGCAGGTACAGGAATTTGTATTCCCGGGCGTGTGCCGCTTCGTCGACCACATCGCCTGCGGTATGCACTTGGTGCTGAACGAAGACGGCACGGGCACTTTCGACAAGTACGGCGCGGTCGATATCTCGGATCCCGGCAGCTACATCAAGCCCGTCAAGTGGAACGACAGGACGATCACGCTGACGTTCCCGTATGAGGCGTCGGGCCACTACAGCCTCGAAGGCAACCGCCTGATTTATACCCAGCAGATGCGGGGCGGGATCGAAGAGATTTACGTCTTTGAGCGCGAAAGCGACTTCATGGCGAAGCTGCCGCTGTCCCCGGCGATGGTGCTGCAGCTCGGCGGCTGCCCCAGCGATACGGCGTTCTCGTCCAACGCGATCATTGACGGCCCCGACCTCGGCAAAGAGCTCCCGGGCAAGGTCTACCGCCTGAAGCAGTGGAGTGCGGACGGCAAGGTGACGAAAGCCAGCGCCGGCGACCCGACGTCGAATCCCGCCGACCACTTCATCGTGCTGGTGGATACGGGAGAGCGCGGCGGCTACGGCTACGTCCGGAACGGCGATACCGAGAACGCGTGGTTTTACCCGTTAGGGTACGAAGACAAGCCCCGCAAGCAGAAAAAAGACATTATCTGGGCGTTCCTGCACGACACGTTTTTCTATTGGGACAAAAAGGACAACCTGACCGAGTATTGGATGATCGAGCGCCCCGGCTATGGCGCGGAGCTCAAGTACGGCCACATCGAGGTCGACGGCAAGACGGTCAAGTGGTATCCGCGCGGGTACAACAACCTCCAGACCGACCTCTGCCTCGAATATGAGCTGGCGGAGGGCGAGAAGCCGCCGAAGAGCCATATCGCCGTCGGGCCGATGAACAACAAGAATTTCCAGATTCCCGAAGGACCGCGCACGAAAGCGGGGCTTTGGCGGGTGGACCGCATCCAGGGCTACAAGGATTTCATCAAGCTGCCGCCGACGGTGGCCGAGCGCGAGGCGAATCCGAAACAGCGGGCGGAGGCGCCGTCCGTCGAGGAACTGAAACGGATCATCGACGAGCGCTTCACCTATGGCGAGGACGCCCGCAAGTACGGCGCGGACCTCTGGTATGTGCTGGAGCCGAACGGCACCGGCTATATGCGGGTTTGGGACAAGTATTTCGAGCTGGTCTGGAACGACAACGAAATTTACTACTATGACATTTCGGGCCGTCATCTGCTGTCCATCGGCGTCGGCTCCATGCTCTACGACCGGGGCGGCGTCTGCATCGTCCGCCTGTTCAAGGACGAGCTGAATCCCGTCCCGCCGCGTCCGGCAGAACTGGGCGGAAAATAAATAAGTGA
>JAEERZ010000299.1 GCA_016286075.1 Selenomonadaceae bacterium | reverse complement strand
GTCGGTTCTTACAAGCTGGACGGCCAAGAGGTCGCGACGCTTTCTGACGACGAACTGGCGGTAACGCGAAACCGTCGTATCGGTTTCGTCTTCCAAAATTTCAACTTGCTCTCGCGCATCAGCGCGGCGGACAATGTGGCGCTGCCGCTTGTCTATGCAGGCGTCGGGCGCAAGGAGCGGGAGGAAAAAGCGAAAAAAATCCTCGATGCGGTTGGGCTTGGCGACCGTGCCGAGCATCAGCCGAACGAGTTGTCCGGTGGACAGCGGCAGCGCGTAGCGATTGCCCGCGCGCTTGTCAATGACCCGCATATTATCATGGCAGACGAACCAACGGGCAATCTCGATACGAAATCGACAAAGGAAATCATGGAAATTTTCGAAGGGTTGCACAAAGAAGGACGCACCATTATCCTCGTCACCCATGAGCCGGACATTGCGGCCTGTGCAAGCCGCCAGTTGCTCGTTCGAGATGGGCTCATCACCCGCGACGCGGGCAAAGGCGAAATCATGGATGTTGTGTAAGGGGGGAGCGAATTGCTGTTCACGGAAAGCGTGCGCATCGCTGTCAATGCGCTTTTTGCCAATAAGCTGCGCTCTCTTTTGACTATGCTCGGCATTATCATCGGCGTAGGCGCAGTGATTGCGATGGTTGCCGTCGGTATGGGCGTGACGCAGCGAGTAACGGACTCCATTGCCAGTCTCGGCAGCAACATGTTGATTATCCGTCCGGGGGCGTCGATGTCCGGCGGTCTTCGCGGCGCGGCTGGTTCGCGCACTACGCTGAAATATGAGGACGCTACTGCCATCAAGAAAAAAATCAAGGATGTCGATTATGTTTCTCCGACGGTGCAGAAAAATTATCAAGTCGTTTACGGTAACCAAAATTGGAACACCTCGGTGACGGGCGTTACACAGGAATATATGTCGATCCGTGATTTGAAGGTTATGACCGGCTCCTTCATCACCGAAGATGACATGAATACGCGGAACCGCGTGGCGGTTATTGGTATGACTGTCGCGTCAAACCTGTTCGGCGAGGCGAATCCTGTCGGAAAGACGATTCGCGTCAACAACCAGCCCTATCGTGTAATCGGCGTACTCGAAAGCAAAGGCCAGTCCTCTGTCGGGCAGGATCAGGATGACGTGGTGATTGTTCCGCTGACCACGGCGATGGATCGTTTGCTCGCTGTAACCTATGTGCAGACCATCAACGTGCAGGTGTCGAGCCCGTCGAAGATGGACGACGTGCAGGCGAATATCGAGACGTTGCTTCGCCAGCGTCATCACCTGACGGGGACGAAGAGCGACGACTTTCAGGTGCAGAACCTGACGAGCCTGATGTCGACGATGAATGAAACGACGACCATGCTGACGCTGTTCCTCGGCAGTATCGCGGCAATCTCACTGATCGTCGGCGGCATCGGCATCATGAACATCATGATGGTCTCCGTCACCGAGCGCACGCGCGAAATCGGTATTCGAAAAGCGTTGGGCGCGACCTTCAAGGACATCATGACGCAGTTTTTGATCGAGTCGGTGGTTATCGGCGTTATCGGCGGCGTGCTCGGTATCTTTTTCGGCATCGTCGCGGCGCAGCTCATCTCGAAATTCGGCGACTTCCAGACGGTCATCACCGTTGCGCCGATTCTGCTGTCCTTTGCGTTCTCCGTCGGCATCGGCCTCTTCTTTGGCATCTATCCGGCCCGAAAAGCGGCGCTGCTCGATCCGATCGAGGCGCTCAGATACGAGTGATTGTTTTGTATCAGGCATAAATGTAAACCGAACGTTTTATAATATGACGTTCGGTTTCTTTTTTGCACGGATTGCGTTTTCAAAGTATAATTGATTTGATATTTTTCGGAGGAAGGTGGAAAGAAAATGCTGCGGGCGGAAGTTTTTGTGAATATTCCTGTCAAACGTGTGGCCCACGCGTATTCATATCGTGTCCCCGACTCATTTTCTTTCATCGGTACGGGCTGGCGCGTTGTTGTGCCGTTCGGCGGAAGGCGCGTGGAAGGATTCGTTGTGCAAGTTACGCAGACCGAAAACGACGATGCGTGTTTAAAAGATATTATTGGGACGGTAGACGACGAAGCGTGGTTTACGCCTCAAATGATTGAAGCTTCTCGATCCTTGGCGGATTTTTATCTTTGTCCGACGGCTGAAATCATGCGATTGTTCATGCCCGGAAAAAGCGGGGTCAAAATTGAAGTGCGGTACGGCGCATGCGATTTGGAAGACCCGTCGCAGTTGTCGCGAAAAGGAGACGTATATCAAAGAATTTACGCAATCATACAGAATAAAGGACCGCTTCGTCTGCAAGATATTCGGCTGGATGCGCTTGATCTGGACGCCAGCCTTTCCGACATTTTGGAGATGATGATTCGTCATCGCTGGATTAAAAAAACATATATGACAAAAAAGAGAGCGGCGGAGATGTACAGCGAGGAGCTCTTGTTGTCGGAACCGTTGACGGACGAGATGCGCGACAATTATCGTCGTCGGCCTGCGCAGCTGCGCCTTTTGGAATCCCTTGCGGCGTCCGGGGGCAGAATGGATACGGCGTCGCTTTTGAAACAGGGTTTTTCCCGTCCCG
>JAEERZ010000298.1 GCA_016286075.1 Selenomonadaceae bacterium | reverse complement strand
CTTCCCGACGTTTGGGATTCCCAGCACCATCGCCCGCGCCGCACGCGGCTTCGCGCCCTTCGCGACAAGCTTATGCGTTTTCGGCTTCGCCAAGGCCTCCGCTTTCTGCACGAGCGCCTTCAATCCCGTTCCCGCAAGGGAATCGATTGGCACCGCCGAAAGCCCCTGCGCGCGGAAACAGGCAATCCATTTTTTCGTCTGCGCTTCGTCCGCCAGGTCTGCCTTGTTGAGCGCCACGAGGCGGGGCTTTTCCCCGACAATCTCGCGAATCAGGGGGTTTGCGCTCGACGTGGGCACGCGCGCGTCCAAAAGCTCGATCACGACGTCCACCGACTTCAGGTTTCCCTGAATCAGCCGCTTCGTTTTCGCCATGTGCCCCGGAAACCATTGTACGGTTGGAATCGCTCCGCCCGCCTCTTTTTGTTCCATGCGCCGGACAACCCCTTATCTGCAAAAATGCTTCAAACAATACCCATATTTAATATTCAGCGTTTATACGAAAATTCCTGCAAAAAAAAGCGGCTTTCGAAAATATTTTCCGAAAACCGCCTTAGAAAATTTTTGGAGTAGGAAAGTAGGATTTTCCTACTTTCCTACTCCAAAAATTTGCGATACGAATCTCTTATGAAAGTCTCCCTTTGAAATCCTCATAGCCGAAACTGCGGACGATATGCCAGCCGCCGTTTTCCGCCGCGATGATGGCGGGCAGCGTCATGCCGTTGAAGGTATTGTTCTTGACCATCGAATAAATCGCCATGTCGCCGAACACGATCCGCGTGCCGCGCGCCAGCGGCTCGTCGAAGGAATAGTCGCCGATTACGTCGCCGGCGAGACAGGTTGGCCCCGCGAGGCGATAGGTGTTCGCCTTTTCTCCAGCCTCGCCCGACCCGTAAAGCGGCGGACGATACGGCATCTCGATCACGTCGGGCATGTGGCAGGCCGCCGACGCATCGAGAATCGCCACCGGCGGCGTCGAACCGCCGGAAGGAACCACGTCGAGCACCGTCGCCACAAGATCGCCCGCATGGTACGCAATCGCCTCCCCCGGTTCGAGATAAACCGTGAGCCCATATTTTTCCTGCATCCGCTTGATACAGGTCGCAAGCAGCTCCATATTATACCCTGTCTTCGTGATATGGTGGCCGCCGCCGAAATTCACCCATTTCATACGCGACAAATAGGCGCCGAATTTTTCCTCGAAAGCGTCCAGCGTCTCCGCCAAAGGCTCCGCACCCTGCTCGCAGAGCGTGTGGAAATGAAGCCCGCTGAGCCCGTCCAAGGCCTCCGGCTCAAAATCCGCGATACGTGTCCCGAGTCGCGAGCCCGGCGCGCAGGGGTCATAAATCGGCGTATCCTGCGTCGAGTGCTCAGGATTCACCCGCAGGCCGCAGACCGCGCCTGCCGAAAGAGCCTTCTCGCCGAAGCGCCGCCATTCGCGAAAGGAATTGAAAACGATATGGTCGGCATATTGCAAGAGCTCGTCGAACTCGTCCTCGCGGTAAGCGGGCGAAAACACGTGAGTCTCGCCGCCCATTTCCTCCTTGCCCAACCGCGCCTCGAAAAGCCCGCTGGCAGTGCTGCCGTCGAGATATTTTCGAATCAGCGGGTAAAAATGGAACATCGAAAACGCCTTTTGCGCCAGAAGAATCCGACAGCCCGTTTCCCGTTTTACCCGCGCCAAGATTTCAAGATTCCGCGTGAGCCGCGCCTCGTCCACGATATACGACGGCGTCGGCGCCTCCCGCCAGACGGAAGCCATGCCCGAAGGCGCATCGTTCAAGCCCAAAACGCGAATATTCGTTGTGTCGTTCATTCCATCCCTCACAAGAAAAAGTGAGGAGTGAGAAGAGAGGAGTTAGGAGTTATTACAGAATTTATTCCGTATTCACTCCTAACTCCTAACTCCTAACTCCTAACTGTCTTTAGTCCACGAGTTTCGGCGCGAAATTCTCCTGCCAAGGCAGACCCCATTTGTTCAGCGAGTCCATGAACGGATCGGGATTGAACTCCTCGATGTTGAACACGCCCGGGCCTTTCCAAGTGCCGTTCATCACCAGCATCGCGCCGATCATCGCCGGAACGCCCGTCGTGTACGAAATGGCCTGGGAGCCGACTTCCTTGTAGCTTTCCTGATGATCGCAGACGTTGTACAGGTAGTACGTCTTGTCCTTGCCGTCTTTCTTGCCTTGGAAGATGCAGCCGATATTCGTCTTGCCCTTCGTGCGCGGGCCGAGGCTCGCCGGATCGGGCAGCACCGCTTTCAGGAATTGCAGCGGGATAATCTTCTTGCCCTCGTAGTCGATGGGCTCGATGGACGTCATGCCGACGTTTTCAAGGCATTTCAAGTGCGTCAGATAGCTCTGACCGAAGGTCATGAAAAAGCGGATTCGCTTGATGCCGGGAATGTTCAGCGCCAGCGACTCTATTTCCTCATGATGCAGGAGGTACATATCCTTCGGGCCGACCTGATCGAAATCGTAAACGCGCTTGATCTCCATCGGCTCCGTGTAGACCCACTTGCCGTCCTCCCAATAACTGCCCTTGGCCGAAACCTCGCGGATATTGATCTCCGGGTTGAAATTCGTGGCGAACGGATAGCCGT
>JAEERZ010000297.1 GCA_016286075.1 Selenomonadaceae bacterium | reverse complement strand
CGTAGAATCCATAAGGATCGGCCTTCATGATGCGCGGCCCGCCCCATTGAGGGTCGATCGCGTATTTATAGACCGTGCCGGAGGGCAGCCCCGGAATGAACGTCACCCACGTTTCGCCGTCGCCGAGGCGCTCCATCGGATGCTCGCGGGTATCCCATTTGTTGAAATCGCCGACGACGCTCACCGCCCGCGCGTTGGGCGCCCAAACCGCAAAGCGCACGCCGCGCTCGCCGTCCTGCTCCGTGTAGTGCGCACCCAGCATTTCGTAGGCATGGAAATTCGTGCCCTGATGAAAAAGATAGAGGTCGTATTCCGCCAGTGCCGCAGTTTTCATTTTCATTGCCCCTCTTATTTCACCGTGACCGGCTTCAGATGCCAAATCTCGTTGGCGTACTCTTCAATGGTACGATCGGAGGAGAATCGTCCCGACGCCGCGATGTTCAGCAGCATCGAACGGTTCCATTTCTCCCTGTCGCGGTAACGGCGCATGATTTCCTCATGGGCCGCGCGGTACGCGTCAAAATCCTTCAAAATAAAGAACTCGTCGTTGTTCTGCAGGAGGTAGTCGAACAGCGAACGGAAATCGCCGTAAGTGCCGTCCACGAGACGGTCAAGTACGCGGCGCACCGATTCGTTGTTGTTGTATTCCTCCCATGCCGAATATTTGCCGTTGGCGTAATAGTCCATGACCTTCTCCGCCGTCAGGCCGAAAATCACGCAATGCTCGTCTCCGCCCACGGCCTCATGAATCTCGACGTTGGCGCCGTCCATCGTACCGAGGGTGATTGCGCCGTTCATCATGAATTTCATATTGCCGGTGCCGGAGGCTTCCTTGCTGGCGGTGGAAATCTGCTCGGACACGTCCGCCGCCGGATAGACCACCTCGCCGATAGACACGCCGAAATTCTCGATGAACACAACCTTCAGCATCTTATTCGTAGCCGGGTCGTTGTTCACCACGTCGGCGACGGCACAAATGAGCCGGATGGTTTCCTTCGCGATATGGTACCCCGGCGCGGCCTTGCCGCCGAAGAAATACGTCGTCGGCACCATGTCGGAGTCCTTGCCCCGGCGCAAGCGGTCGTACTGATACATGATATGCAGGATATTCATCAGCTGGCGCTTGTAAGAATGGATACGCTTGACCTGAATGTCAAACAGCGTCCCCGGGTCAACGCGGAGACCGGTCTTTTCGCGGAGACGGCGCGCAAGGATTTTCTTCCGCGTCAGCTTTATTTCAGCCAGCCGCTCCAAAACTTCCCTGTCGTCCTGCAATTCCGCCAGATGAGACAGCAGCTCCGGCCTCTTCTGCCACGCGGAGGTCAACTTCTCGTCGAGGAAGTCCGCCAGTTCCGGGTTGGCCGCGATCAGCCAGCGGCGGTGCGTGATGCCGTTCGTCTTGTTGTTGAACTTCGCTGGGAAGAACTCAAAGAACGGCCGCAGGGTCGTACGCTTCAATATCTCGGAGTGGATGGCCGCCACGCCGTTCACGCTGTAGCTGCCGACGACGGCAAGCCGCGCCATGTGGACCTGGTTGTCCTGGATGATCGAAAGGGAACGGACCCGCTCTTCGTCGTTCGGATAGCGGCGGCGCACATGCTTCAGGAAGCGCGCGTTGATTTCCTCGATGATCATGTAAATGCGCGGCAGCATCCCGCGGAACATATCGATGGGCCAGCGTTCCAGCGCCTCGGGCATGATCGTGTGGTTCGTATAGGCCATCACGTTCGTCGTGACTTCCCATGCCTCTTCCCACGGCATCTGCTCCTCGTCGACGAGAATTCGCATCAATTCCGCCACCGCCAGCGCCGGATGGGTGTCGTTGATATGGATGGCAATCTTGTCTGGCAGCTCGTGCAGCATCACGCCTTCCTTGAGTTGATCGCGTATAATGCTCTGGACGCCCGCCGACACGAAGAAATACTCCTGAACCAAGCGCAGACGACGGCCCTCCTCGGTGCTGTCGTCAGGATACAGGAAGCGGGTGATATTTTCAATGTCGCTCCGATAGCGCATCCGTTCCTGGATCTGCTCATGGGTCAGCGTGCCGCCGAAGGTCATGAAGTCTTTGTCCACCTCGGCGTTCCAAAGGCGGAGCGTATTGACCGTGTTGTTTTTCGCGCCCACCACGGGCACGTCGTAAGGCACCGCCATGACCGTCATATAATCCTCGTGGACAAGGCGCAGGCTGCCGTCCGGCTGCTCCTGCATGTAAGCATTGCCGTAAAAGCGCACGTTGACCGCCTTATCCGGCTTGCGGTATTCCCAGGCGAAGCCGTCCCGAAGCCACTTGTCCGGCAGCTCGACCTGGTTGCCGTCCACGATTTTCTGCTCAAAAAGGCCGTACTGGTAACGGATGCTGCACCCGTGCCCGGGAAGCCCCAACGCCGCCATCGAGTCGATGAAGCACGCCGCGAGACGCCCGAGTCCGCCGTTGCCAAGGCCTGCGTCCGGCTCCTCCGTCAGGTAACGGGCGAGGCTCAGGTTCAGCGCGCCCAACGCCTCTTCCATCAAGTCTTTTACGCCAAGATTGATCAGATTCGTATTCAAAAGACGGCCCAGCAGGAACTCAATCGAGAAGTAATAGACCTGCTTCGCGTTCTTTTCCTGATACGCCTTGATGGTTTT
>JAEERZ010000296.1 GCA_016286075.1 Selenomonadaceae bacterium | reverse complement strand
ATTATCGGCGGGCTCAAGGATATCCTCGCGAAAATCGAGAACGGCGATTTTTCCTTCGACGTAGCGCTGGAAGATATTCACATGAATATCGAAAAGAGGCTGACGGACGCCATCGGCGACGCGGGGGCGCGGCTCCATACGGCGCGCAGCCGCAACGATCAGGTGGCGCTGGACACGCACATGTATCTCAGGCGGGAGACCGTCGAGGTGCTTCGGCTGATTCTCGACATGCAGCAGGCTTTAATCGAGACGGCGAAGAAAAACGCCGACGTGATCATGCCCGGCTACACGCACTTGCAGCGGGCGCAGCCGATTCTTTTCGCCCATCATCTGCTGGCGTATTTCTCGATGCTGGCACGGGACTTCGAACGTTTTCGCGGCGTCTACGCGCGAGCAGACATCATGCCTCTCGGCGCAGGGGCGCTGGCGGGAACGACGTTCCCCATCGACCGGGAGATGGTCGCAGACGCGCTTCACTTCGACCGCATCTACACGAACAGTCTCGACGCAGTCAGCGACCGCGACTACATCATGGAGTTCCTTTCCGCCGCGTCGATCCTGATGGCGCACCTTTCGCGACTCAGCGAGGAGACGATTCTCTGGTGCTCGCGGGAATTCTCCTTCGTCGAGCTGGACGACGCGCACTGCACCGGGTCGAGCATGATGCCGCAAAAGAAAAACCCCGACGTCTCCGAGCTGGTGCGCGGAAAGACGGGGCGCGTAATCGGCCATCTTATGGCCATGCTCGCGACGGTCAAGGGCTTGCCGCTGGCATATAACAAAGACCTCCAAGAGGACAAAGAGGGCGTTTTCGACGCTATCGACACGGTGAAATTCAGCCTTGCAGTTTACGCGCGTATCCTGCGTGGCATGAAAGTGCGGAAAGACGTCATGCGCCGCGCCGTCGAGGAGGATTTCTCGAACGCTACCGACCTGGCGGATTACCTCGCGAAGAAAGGCTTGCCTTTCCGCAAGGCTCACGCCGTGGCGGGGGAGGCCGTCGGCTACTGCATTGAGCAGAAGAAATGGCTGCAGGACCTGACGATGGACGAGTTCAAGAAATTGTCCCCGCTTTTCGAGGAGGACATTCGCGAAGCCATTAAACCGGAGACTTGCGTGAAAAACCGCAATTCCCTCGGCGGCACTTCCAACGCACAGGTCGAGGCGCAGCTTTCCATGGCCGACGCGCTCGTCGCTGAGGAAGAAAAAGAAACGAATGCGCTCGCGGAAAAGCAAATCAACGTTGAACCATAATAAGCGCAAAACGAAACGACTGTCACGTCAGGCAGTCGTTTTCTTTTGCGCCAAGTCTTGACTTTGCGGGCGTTTTATCATACGCTATAGAAGTTGCGTAAGGGGGCAGAGATATGATTTCGCGAGTGGAATATCATGTAAATTTCTACGATACGGACGCGATGGAGGTCGTCCATCATTCCAATTATGTCCGCTGGTTTGAAATCGGGCGCGTGGAATTTTTACGGATGGCCGGCATCACGCTTGGAGAACTGATGGAAGACGGATACGTTTTCCCCATTACGGACATTAGCGCAAAATTCCTGTCGCCGGGACGTTTCGACGACGTATTGGTGATAGAAACAACGCCAACGGCGCTGACGAAAGCGAAGATGGCATTCGATTACCGCATCTTACGAAAAGGCGAGGATACGGTGCTGGTGACCGGCCATACGCAGAACGTCTTCACGCACCGGGAGACGGGAAAAATCGCAAGGCTTCCGGACAAATACTATACAAAATTAATCGCCATGTTGAAATAATCCCGATTATAAAAAACCGTCTATACAGCGCTTGTTTACAGCGTTTTGCATAGACGGTTTTAAATATTTTATAGATTTATAGAAACAATATTTACAGGTATTACAAAGCGGGGATGAGTTCTGCAATTCCGGAATGACCAGTGCGGATAAGTTCTTTTTGCAGATTTTCCAGCCATGCGGCGAACCGGGGGCAATGCAGTCTGCCGGAAAAACGGAGCATGGTATGCGGCATCGCTCCAAAGACCGGGACCCGATTGAGCGCGTAAATGTCGTCGCCGGGAGCTACGTTGCCAAGTTCAACGGTAAACGCGGCACGATACCCTGCTGCTTTTACACGAGCCCTGATATCCGCATTCGTAAATCCGCACGGATAAGCCAGAAAATCAACGGGGCGGCCAAGACGGCCCTGCAGGACTCTTTTAGAAGCCTGCAATTCCCGATCGACGGCACTGAGCGGAAGGTCAGTCAGAACCGTATGGTCGAGGGTATGGCTGCCGAATTCAATGCCCGCAGCCTGCATCTCCAAAAGTTGTTCCCATGTCAAATAATTGGGATACATGCTGATATAGTCGGAAATCAAGAAGATGATGGCCTTCATCTGATGTTTTTTCAAGATGGGGAAAGCACATTGATAATTGTCAATATACCCGTCGTCGAAGGTGATGAGTACCGGCTTTTCGGGAAGAGACCTTTTCCCCTCGAGGGCGTCGGCAAGCTCGGACGCAGTAATGGTTTGGTATCCGTTTTCTTCCAGCCAAGCCATTTGTGCCTCAAATTCGCTGGTCGAGACGGTCAGCATGTTTTCTTCCACATCGTTGATTTGATGATAATTCAGTACGGGAATCCCGATCGGTT
>JAEERZ010000295.1 GCA_016286075.1 Selenomonadaceae bacterium | reverse complement strand
CGAACAGGAAGATGTTGCCCGTGCGCTTCTCACGCACTTTGCTCCGGATATCCTCGCTGCGAATCGCCAGGGCGAGACCGTTTTTCTCGCGCCATTTCTGGTAGGGCGCTGCGGCGCGGAGCGTGGCGTCGAAGGCGATGTCCGCCGTCTTCGTGCGGGGCAGCTCGGCGCGGACGTAACGGCCCTGCCGCTCGTCGGTGCGGGTGGCGCTGCGTTTGCCGCTGCCCGATTTCTTTTGCCGTCCCTTTGTCGGCTCGATCCAGACCGGCGGCAGCTTCACGCGCATGTCGGCGCCGTCGATACGGTCGCCGCTCTGGGTGTTCGGGTTCGCCATCGTCTCGTCTTCTTTTTTGTCCTCCGGGTTGCCCTCGTGCTCCTCGGTTTCGGTTTCCTCGGGCTTCGGCGCGTCGGGCTGCGAGAAAAGCTCGTCGCGGTTGTCGGGCGGCGGGGGAGGAGGCGGCTGCTGTTGATTGTCCTGCGTTTGCGGCTGTTCGCTTTGCGCCGGCTCGGGCTGCTCGTTCTGCGGCAGTTCCCGCATGCGATGGGGCAGCACGAATTCCGCCGCCTTTTCCAGGTCCTTCGGCAGCACGTAGCGACGGCCAGCAAGAGCCGCTTCCGCGCGCGCCGCCTCGATCAGGTAAATGTCGGCGCGATGGCCGGCGGTGTTCGCTTTCAACGTGTAGACCGACGAGAGGCGGATCATCGCGTCGGAGACCTCGACCTCGGCCAAGATCGCGCGGGCTTCGGCGATTTTTTTCGCGAGAGCCGCCGTTTCCTTTGCATATTTTTCGCGGAACGCCGCGCCGTCCTTTTCAAATTCCAGCGTCCGGCTGACGATTTCCGCCCGCGACTCCGTATCCGCCTCCTCGTCCACCGAGACGAAGAGCCCGAAGCGGTCGAGAGCGGAGGCGGGGAGCGTGCCGCTTTCCGGCGTCATGACCGCCAGCACCGTATAGCTGGTGTCGCGCCAGTCGGAAAGACCGTCCCGCTCGAGGCGGTAGCCGCCTGCTTCGCGGATTGTCAGGATTGCCGCCAGGATGTCGTCCCGCAGCAGATTCGCGTCGTCGACGTAGAGCACGCCGCCGTCCGCCTCGTCGATCAGCCCCGGTTGGAGCTTGCGCTTGCCAAGAGTCACGGCGGTCTCGGCGTCGATGGAGCCGTAGAGCCGGTCCTCGGTGACGCTGACGGGCACTTCGGTCCAGGGCGCGTCTGTCAGTTCGCGCGCTCCCCGCGCCAACGTCGATTTTCCCGTTCCCTTTGCTCCGCTGATCAAGAGCCCTCCCGCGCGGGGATTCACGAGGGCCATCGTCACGGCCTCCTTGGCCTTTTCCATGCCGAGGACGGCGGCAAAGGGAAATCCCTGCCGCTTCATGCTTCGATTACCTTATCGACCGTTTCCCAATCGAGTTTCTGTTCCTCGAAGGGACGGCGGCGCATGCGGTGCGGCAGCGCGAGCTTCGCGGCCGTCTTGAGGTCGTCCTTCGTGACCTCCGTATGACCGTCGACGGCGGCCAATGTCTCGGCGGTCTTGATCAGTACGATGTCGGCACGGTGGCCGTCCACCTCAAGCGCAATCGAGATCTGCGCCGCCGTGCGCAGGATCTCGTTGGAAGCGGTGACCTGCGGCAGCAGTTTCATCGCGCGCTGAATGCGGTGCACCTCGTTTTTCTGCTCCTCCTGCCACTGGGCGATGAAGGCCTCGGGGTCGTCCTCATAGGCGAGGCGGCGCTTGATGACCTCGGCGCGGCGGTCGAGATCCTTTTCGCCGGCGACGTAGACGGACAGCGCGAAGCGGTCGAGAAGCTGCGGGCGAATGTCGCCCTCCTCGGGGTTCATGGTGCCGACGAGGGAGAAGCGGGCAGGGTGCGAATAGGAAATACCCTCGCGCTCGACGGTGTTGATGCCCATGGCGGCGGAGTCCAACAGCACGTCCACCACATGGTCGTCGAGCAGGTTGATTTCGTCCACATAGAGAATGTTGCGGTTCGCGTCGGCGAGGATGCCCGTCTCAAAGGAGCGCTTGCCCTCCTTGATGGCGGCTTCGATGTCCAGCGTGCCGACCACGCGGTCTTCGGTGGCGCTGACCGGAAGCTCCACGACCTTCATTGGCAGCTCCTCGACCGGCGGCTCGGCGTTGTCATATTTCTCGTGGCACTCGTCGCACCAGTTCGACTTGTCCGCGGGGTCGTCGTGGAAGCGGCAGCCCTTGATGCATTGGCGCGGCGGCAAAAGGTCGGCCAACGCGCGTACCGCCGTCGATTTCGCCGTGCCTTTCTCGCCTTGGATAAGTACGCCGCCGAGACGCGGATTCACCACGTTCAGCACCAACGCCTTCTTCATGTCCTCCTGCCCGATGATGGCAGCAAACGGAAATGTTCCCTGTCGCTTCATAGTTGTAGCCCCTTTCGTTATGTTTGGAAATACGGATCGTATTGCATCGTAGCATATTGACTAAAAGAGTGTGGAGTGTGGAGAGTGAAGAGTGGAGTTATTCGCATATTAAATTGCGTAATATCTTCACTCTCAACTCTTCACTCTTCACTCTTTTTCATTCATCCTCGTCGTCTTCCAATTCGCCTTCAATTGAAAGATACAGTTCCTGCAGTTTTTCCTTCGTCTCGTCGTCGGCGTTCCACATTTG
>JAEERZ010000294.1 GCA_016286075.1 Selenomonadaceae bacterium | reverse complement strand
GTATCCTTGGTAAGGATAAGGTCACCGGTTCAATCCCGGTCATCAGCTCCATTTATAATCTGATCATGGCGGAATAGCTCAGTTGGCTAGAGCATGCGGTTCATACCCGCAGTGTCGAGAGTTCAAATCTCCCTTCCGCCACCATTGAAAAATCCCCCCGCAAAAGCGCGGGGGTTTCTTATATTTTTTCTGCATGTTTTTTGTTGACATGCGTGGGCAAGTGTGCTACATTATATCAGCGACGTTTTGTGCGCGTTTTATTTTTGTGTAAGTTCCTCAGGAAGGAGTGCATCACGATGGCCAAGAGTGCGAACCGCAACGCGATTACGTTGGCTTGTACGGTTTGCAAGAACCGCAATTACAGGACCAACAAGAACAAGAAGAACGATCCTGACCGGATTGAGCTCAGCAAATATTGCAAGTTCTGCAAGAAGCACACGCCGCATAAGGAAACGAAGTAAGGTTTTGTCGGCAGCTTGAGGATGTGAAGGTTTTGGCGGAAGAGAAGGCAGCGGCGGTTTCGTCCTCGTCCGGATTCAATCTCATAAAGTTTCTCGGCGAGACCAAAGCCGAGATGGGAAAAGTATCGTGGACGACCAAGCAGGAGCTCGTCATGGATACCGCCGTCGTAGCGGTGGCGGTTGTGATTGTCTGCGCGTTGATTTGGGTTTGCGATACGTTCTTTTCCAGATTGTTCACGCTCATTCTACGATAAGGCGGCTTGGGACGATGGAAGCAGAAAAACAGGAAACACTGGCAGTGGAAACGGGGCAGCCGGAGACGGAGGCCAAAGATCCGCAGAAGCATTGGTATGTGATTCATACCTATTCAGGGTATGAAAATAAGGTCAAGGCGAATCTGGAGCGCAAGATTCGTTCGATGGGGCTGGAAAACAAGATTTTCAACGTCGTCGTTCCAATGGATGACGACGTCGAGATGCAGAACGGCCGCAAGAAGGTTATTAAGCGCAAGGTCTTTCCGGGTTATGTGCTGGTGGAAATGATTGTCGACGACCAGTCTTGGTATGTTGTCCGCAATACGCCGGGCGTGACGGGGTTCGTTGGCTCGGAATCGACGAAGCCGATTCCGCTGACCGAGGACGAGGTCAAGAATATTCTGCATCCCGAAGGGGAAAATATACGGCGCCGTTCGGCGGTTATCGACGTTGAGCCGGGGCAGTCCGTGCGCATCAATTCCGGCGCTTTTGAAGGTCATCCGGCGACAGTCACCGAGGTCGACCGCGAGCGCGGAAGACTCAAGGTCGTGTTTGAGATTTTCGGGCGCGAGACGGTCACCGATTTGAATTTCGATCAAGTGGAAAAAATTTAATAATTTTTTGTATAGACGTTTATTATAAGGAGGTGTAAGCATAGATGGCAAAGAAGGTTGCGAAGCTTGTCAAGCTGCAGGTGCTCGCCGGCAAGGCTACTCCGGCTCCCCCGGTAGGCCCGGCGCTCGGCCAGGCAGGCGTGAATATCATGGCGTTCGTCAAGGAGTTCAACGAGCGGACGGCGAAGCAGGCGGGGCTTATTATTCCGGTGGAAATCACCGTGTTTGAGGATCGCTCGTTCACGTTCATTACGAAGACGCCCCCGGCGGCGGTGCTTTTGAAGAAGGCCGCGAATATCGAGAAGGCGTCCGGCGAGCCGAACAAGACGAAGGTCGCGAAACTTCCGCGGGCGAAAGCGCAGGAAATTGCGCAGCTCAAGATGCAGGATCTGAACGCAGCCGACCTCGAAGCGGCTACCCGCATGATCGAGGGCACGGCGCGCAGCATGGGCATCGAGATCGTGTGACGATCCGGCCCGTGAGACGTGGGAGGTACAGCCGTTTGTACCACGAAAGGAGTATTTTTGATGGCAAAAGCAGGCAAGAAGTATCAGGAAGCCGCAAAGCTGATTGAGGAAGGCAAGCTTTACGGTCTTTCCGAAGCGGTGGATTTGGTCAAGAAGACCGCCACGGCGAAGTTTGACGAGACGATCGAGCTCCATGTCCGTCTCGGCGTCGATCCGAAGTACGCGGATCAGCAGGTGCGCGGCGCTGTCGTGCTGCCGCACGGCACGGGCAAGACGAAGCGTGTCCTCGTTTTCGCGAAGGGCGACAAGGTTTCCGAGGCGGAAGCGGCCGGCGCCGATTTCGTCGGCTCGGATGAGCTGGTCGCGAAGATTCAGGGCGGCTGGTGCGATTTCGACGTCGCGGTTGCCACGCCGAACATGATGGGCGCTGTCGGTAAGCTCGGTAAGATTCTCGGCCCCCGCGGCCTGATGCCGAACCCGAAGCTCGGCACGGTCACGATGGATCTCGAGAAGGCGATCAAGGCGATCAAGGCCGGTCAGGTCGAGTACCGTACGGACAAGGCGGGTAATGTGCATTGCCCGATCGGCAAGGCGTCCTTTGATTCTCAGAAGCTCGTCGAAAACTACCGCATGCTTGTCGATACGCTGATCAAGGCGAAACCGGCGGGCGCAAAGGGGCAGTACATCAAGTCCCTGACGCTGGCGGCCACGATGGGCCCCGGCGTTCCGGTTCAGCTTGCAACAAAGCCGGAATAACGAAGGCGTTATATCCAAACTGCATATAAATCATGGCCGAAGACAGCAGGCAGAATTTGTTTCGTAAGTCCCGCCGAGGCCGGAATCGCTGCACTTTCCTGCGGTTTCGGG
>JAEERZ010000030.1 GCA_016286075.1 Selenomonadaceae bacterium | reverse complement strand
GCGCTAGTCTTGAGGCGCTGCGATACCTTGACGTCCGCAACTTTGTCGCCCAACGTCTCCTTGATGTCCTTGATGAGGTCGTCGTTCTTCTTCGCGATGTCCTCTGTTTCCTTCTTCGCCGTCTCGGACTCCGCGTCGCCGAGGTCGAGATCGCCGCGGGCGATAGACTGGAACTCCTTACCGTCGTAATCATGGAGCGCCTCGATGGCGAACTCATCCACCGGATCGGTGCAGAACAGCACTTCGAGCCCCTTCTCGCGCAAAAGCTCCATCTGCGGCAGCGCTTCGATGATGGCCTTGTCCTTGCCTGTCGCGTAGTAAATCTTCTTCTGGCTCTCCGGCATACGCTCCTTGTATTCTTTCAACGTAACGAGCTTCTCTTCCTTGGAGCTTGGGAACAGCACGAGGTCCTTCAGTTTCTCCTTGGCGTCCCCCGCCGTATAAATCGTGTTGTAAATGCCGATTTTCAGCGACTTGCCGAACTCGGCCCAGAATTTCTCGTACTTCTCGCGATCCTTTTCCAACGTCTTTTCGAGGGACTTCAGGATCGTCTTTTCAAGGTTCTTACCGATGACCTTGAGCTCGCGGCTCTGCTGCAAGAGCTCGCGGGAAATGTTCAGCGAGAGGTCGGGGGAATCCACGAGGCCCTTGACGAAGCGCAGATAATCCGGCAGCAGATCCTTGCACTTCTCCATGATGAAGACGTGCCGCGAATAAAGCTGCATCCCCGGCTCGAAGTCCGTATGATACAGATTGAACGGCGCTTTCGACGGAATATACATCAGCGCCGTATATTCCACCGTGCCCTCGGCTTTCGTATGGAAGACCTCCATCGGGTCTTCCCACTCGTGGAACTGGTTCTTGTAAAACTCGTTATACTCCTCCGCTTTGATATCGCTCTTATTTTTCGTCCAAAGCGGCTGCATGGAGTTCAGCGTGCGGACCTCCACCTTCTTCTCAGGCTTCGCGTCCTCGATGACCTTGCCGTCCTTATCCTTCGGCTTTTCCTCGGTCACGAAATCCATCTTGATCGGGTAGCGCACATAGTCCGAATATTTCTTGACGAGCCGCTCAATGCGGTACGTCTCGGTGAAATTCTCCTCGGCCTCGTCGCCATAGAATTCTTTTTTCAGGGAAAGCGTAATCGTCGTGCCGCGCTTCTCCTTTTCGCAAGGCTCGATACTGAACGAACCGCTGCCGTCCGACTCCCAGCGCACCGCTTCTTTCGTTCCGGCCTTGCGCGTCGTAATCGTGACCTTCTCCGCCACCATGAACGCCGAGTAGAAACCAACGCCGAACTGGCCGATCATGTCCTTGTCGGTGACCTCGCCGCCCTCTTTTGCTTCTTTGAGCTTTTCGAGGAACGCCTTGGTGCCGGACTTCGCAATCGTGCCGATATTCTCGATGACCTCTTCTTTCGTCATACCGATGCCGTTGTCCGAGATCGTCAGCGTGTGGCTGTCCTTATCGGGTACGAGATAAATCTCGTAATCCTCGTCGCCTTCCAAAATCTCGCGGTTCGTCAGCGACTCAAAGTGCAGCTTGTCGATCGCGTCCGACGCGTTCGAAATCAGCTCCCGCAGAAAAATTTCCTTGTTCGTGTAGATGGAGTTGACCATCAAATCCAGCAGCTGCTTCGTTTCCGCTTGAAATTCGTGCATTTCCTTCGCCATGAAAAACAGACTCCTTCGTAAATAAAAATAAGTTTGGCACTCTCACTCCTCGAGTGCCAAACTTATAATACATCAAAAAGTCAAACTTTGCAAGACAGTTGATAAATTTTCCTAAACAGTTATGCTTCCGCTTTCCAAAGCCCGTGGAGATTGCAATACTCGTAGGCCGCAACGGGCGCGTCGCCCTCCGCCAGCGCAAACGTCGCCTCCGGCGTGTCGCCCGGCGCGAAGTAATGGAACTGCCCGCCGGTTTTCGTCTGCAAATAGATCCACTGGATATAGTGCGCCTCAATCATCGGATGCGGCGCGCTGCCGACCTTGACCGTCACTTGACCGCCTTTGATCTCGATAACGGGCACATGCTTTTCCTGCGAAGCGTCCGTCGTGTTCGCCGTCAAAAGCTCCGCCGTTCCCTCGCCGCAGCAGTCCGCATGATCTTTGCCGCCTGGAAGCGCCATCACGAGACGTCCGCAGGTGCGGCAACGCAAAAATTTCGGCTCAAACGTCATGGAAATCTCCTCCGTTCAGTTCTCGTCTTCTTCCCCGTCCATCAACGACTCGTATGCCGCCAGCACCGCCTCGAATTCTTCGTCCGTCGGCTCGATATACGCCTCTTCTCCGCTCTCATCCAGCACGATCTTTGCGAAGAATGCCGCGTCTGCGTCTTCATCCTCATGATCGTGCTCATGGCAATGGCAATGCCCTTCCTCGTCTTCGTCCTCGCAGGTCGGGACGAGAAGCGCATACTTATCCCCCTGCACTTCCAAAATCAGTTCTTGCACATAATAGTATTCATTGCCGTCGTCGTCGGTCATCACAACGATAACCTCATCGTCGTCCATCTGTTCTTCGTCCATCGGGATTTCTTTTTCCGAAGCCATACGCGCACCTCTTTCTTGTTTGCCATACAGGATTGTTTTATCAGTCGCATTGTACCGTACTTTGCCGCAGATTGTCAACGATGTAGGCGTCAAAAAATCCTGACGACCGCATACGTCCCAAAAGGACGCAACCCGCCGTCAGGATTTCGTTTTCATTTCGCGAGGCTGTCCAGATACCCTTGCAGGATAAAGACCGCCGCCATTTTATCAATGACCTTTTTCCGTTTTTTCCGGCTGACGTCCGCCGAAATCAGTGATCTCGCCGCCGCAACCGTAGAAAGCCGCTCGTCCCAAAAGATGATTTCCGCATCGGGCCGCGTCTTTTGGATTTCCTCGGCAAAGGCGCGCACGATTTCACAGCGCTCGCCTTCCGTACCGTTCATGTTGCGCGGAAGACCGACGACGAGCCGCACGGCGTCGTACTCGCGCATCAGCTCGTCCAACCGCGAGAGGTCTTGTTCCAAACTCTCCCGCCGGATCGTCTCGACTCCCTGCGCGGTCATCAGGAGCAAATCGCTGGCCGCGACGCCCACCGTCCTGTCGCCGACGTCCAGCCCTAAAATCCGCTGTCCCGTCATTTCCCCGCTTCTTTTTTCATGTTCGCAAGATACGAGCGCACGAACTCCTCCAAAAGCTCGTCCCGCTCAATCTTCCGTATCATGCTGCGCGCGTCGTTGTGACTGGTAATGTAGGCGGGATCGCCCGAAAGCAGATAGCCGACAAGCTGGTTAATGGGATTATATCCCTTCTCTTCCATCGCTTCGCAGGCTCGCCGGATTGTTTTCTCCGCCGCATTTTCCTCCGCCGCAGGCCGAAACAGCATTGTCTCGTCGCTAACCCAATCCATTTCGTCGCCTCCTATCGCCGAAACGAGTTATTTCAGCAAATCGTTTTTAATCATGTACTCCGCAATCTGGAGAGCGTTCAAAGCCGCGCCTTTACGAATCTGGTCGCCGCAGAGCCAGAAATTCAAGCCGTGGTCCACCGAGTAGTCCTTGCGGATGCGCCCGACTTCCACGTCGTCCTTGCCGGACGTGAAGAGCGGCATCGGATATTCCATCTCGTCGGGGTTGTCGTTCACGACGAGACCGGGGAACGCGGCGAACGCCTTTTTCGCGGCTTCCTCCGTAACCTCTCCCTCAAACTCGACGTTGACCGACTCCGCATGGCTGCGGTAGACCGGCACGCGCACCGTCGTCGCCGTGATGCGCATATCGGGCGCGGACATGATTTTCCGCGTCTCGTCGATCATCTTCATTTCTTCTTTTGTATAAAGATTTTCCTTGAAAACGTCAATCTGCGGAATCAGATTGAATGCAATCTGATAATGCTTGGCGAGGCTCGCCCCCGGCAAAATCTCCGCCTTGACCGGGCGGCCGTTCACGATGTCGTCCACCTGCTGCTCAAGCTCCGCCATCGCTTCCTTGCCGCCGCCGGAAACCGCCTGATAGGTCGAGACGACGACGCGCTTGATTTTCTTCACGTCGTGGAGCGGCTTCAGCGCCATGACCATGATGATGGTCGAGCAGTTCGGGTTCGCGATGATGCCCTTATGCTTCGCGATAGCCTCAGGATTGACCTCCGGCACCACCAGCGGCACCTCCGGATCCATGCGGAACGTAGAGGAATTATCGATGACCACCGCGCCCGCCTTGACCGCAGGCTCGGCAAAGGTCTTGCTGGCGGAACCGCCCGCGAACAAAGCAATCTTCACATCCTTGAAGGAATCCTCCGTCGCCTCCTCGACGACGTACTCCTTCCCCTTAACCGTGATCTTCGTCCCAGCCGAGCGTTTCGACGCCAAAAGCTTCAAATTATCAAAGGGAAAATCCCGCTCCTCGATGAGCTTCAAAAATTCCTGCCCCACCGCGCCCGTCGCGCCGAGAAGCGCCGTATTGTACTTCTTCATATTGTTCATTCCCTTCTATTATAAAATCTTTTCAAGGCCGACCACAAGACCGGAAAGTCCGCGAACTTTTTTGCAGGCCAATACTACGCCCGGCATAAAGGATTCACGATCCATCGAGTCGTGACGAATGGAGAGCGTCTGCCCGAGGCCGCCGAAGATGATTTCCTGATGGGCGACGTAGCCGGGGAGCCGCACGCTGTGAATATGGAGACCGCCGACCACCGCGCCGCGCGCGCCGGGAACCGTCTCCTTCTCGTCGGGATGTCCCTGCCGCATATCGCCGCGCACCTCGCGAATCAGCTCCGCCGTCTGGAGCGCCGTTCCGGAGGGGGCGTCCAGCTTATTGTCGTGATGCAGCTCAATAATCTCGACGTTCGGCATATATTTCGCCGCCTGCTTCGCCATCATCATCATCAAAACCGCGCCGATAGCGAAATTCGGTGCGATAAAGCACGGCGTCTTCGTCTTCTCGGAAATCGCCGTCAACTGTTTCTTAGCGTCAGCGGTAAGTCCCGTCGTCCCGATGACGGGAGCGACGCCGCTTTCCAAAGCCGTAATCGCGTTTTGCAGCGCTACATCCGGACGCGTGAAATCCACCATGACGTCAGGATGCGTCGCGTCGATGGCGTCCGCCAAATGCGTCGTCACCGGGACGCCGCATGCAGGCTGTCCAACCAGCGTCCCCGCATCTTCCGCGCCGTGAATATCCACCGCCGCGACCAGCGAAAGCTCCTCGTCGGCAAGCACCGCTTTTACCACCGACTGTCCCATTCGGCCGCAAGCGCCGTTTACCAAAACTCTTACCATGTTAACGCCTCCAACTTCTTTCCCAAGAAAACAACTGTTTTCTTAAAATAACGTAACTACTGTATCACATTTTGCCTATAAAAATCAAGAAAGAGGTTTTTCGTCCTCTTTTGATTGTTTCCGACCATGAAAATACCAGATTGCAACATAAATCAACGTCGCCAACACAATCACACAGGCCAGCCGTTTCATGTGCAGATGGAATAGCACCGCGTCGTGGCCGATGACGACCTCCAACGCCGTCGACGGAAACTTTCCTATTAAATTGGAAAGCATATAATCTTTCACGCTGATTCGGCTGACCGCTCCGAGGGCCGTCAGGATTCCCGAAGGGAAATACGGCAACGACCGCGCGATCAGCATCATTTGGAAGCCTTTTTTACCGCTGAATTCATCGAGACGCGTCAAATAAGGGCTTTTTTGTATCAGCTTTTCCGCCGAATCCCGCAAGATCGTCCGCATCAGCAGGAAACTCAGGATCACGCCCGTCGTCTCCGCGAGCCACGATACAATTACGCCCGGCACGATACCGAAAAGCACGCCGTTCGCCGTCGAGATAAAAATGGACGGCAAAAACCCGAGCGCGTTGACGAGCACGTCGAGGCAAAAACTGAAAAGCATCGCCCAAACGCCGAAAGACTGGATATAGTCGATGGTCTCCTGCATGCTGCCGCAGGTCATCACATGCCAAAGGCGGGCGCAGACTTCGGGAAACATCAGGCGGACGAAAACAAACAACAGGACAAGGAGCAGGAGCGCGACAATCTTCACCGTGCCTTCTGATTTGACCCGCAAAATGATTCCTCCAAATCCTCCAAAATATAAATCACGCAAAGCATAACGGGCAATTCTGAAAAACGGCGGGGCAAAACCATTCATTGAATCGTTTTGCCCCGCCGAAATGTTTTCATCATTTCCTTGTCAGGCGTCCAATATTTTTCCGAACCTGTCGCTGTAATTCAGCCGCAGGACGTCGAGCACATACCGCATGTCCCGCGCCTCTTCCATCGTTTCCATAGCCGCTCGTCGCGCGCGAAGCAATATGTCCGTATCCCGAAGCACATTCGCGACCTTTAGGTCTCCCAACCCGTGCTGCATGGAGCCGAAAAACTGCCCCGGACCGCGAAGCCGCAAATCCTCCTCCGCGAGGTCGAAGCCGCTGGCCGTCCGCTCCATCGCACGGAGCCGCTCGTTGGCCGCGCCTTCCTTTCCTCCGCCAATCAAAATACAGTACGATTGAAATTGTCCGCGCCCGATACGCCCGCGAAGCTGATGCAGCTGCGCGAGGCCAAAGCGCTCGGCGTGCTCCACGACAATCACCGTCGCGTTCGGCACGTCAACGCCGACCTCGATCACCGTCGTCGCGACGAGGAGCTTCGTTTCCCCCTCGTAAAAGGAACGCATGACGGCTTCCTTTTCCTTCGGCTTCAATTTCCCGTGTACCAAACCGCAAGGTATGCCGCGAAAAATCCCGCCGGAAAGTTCCTGGTAAATCGCTTCCGCCGACGGAAGCTCCGTTTCCTCGCTTTCCTCGATCAACGGACAGACGACGTACGCCTGCCGCCCCGCCTCAATTTCTTTTCTCACAAACGCATAAATCAGCCCCCGCCGTTCTTCCGTCCGCACGAAAGTGCGAACCGGCCGACGTCCCGGAGGCAGTTCTTCAATGCGCGACACGTCAAGATCGCCGTACACCGTCAGCGTCATCGTCCGAGGAATCGGCGTCGCCGTCATAACCAATACATCCGGCGTTTTCTCGCTTCTCTTGTTGAGCTCGGCGCGCTGGGCGATACCGAAGCGATGCTGCTCATCGGTCACCACCAGCCCGAGCTCGTCGTAGCGCACCTTATCCTGTATCAGCGCATGGGTGCCGACGACGATATCGACCTCATGGGCCGCAATCGAAGCCAGCATTTCTTCGTGCTGCTTCGCGGTCAGCTTGCCCGACAGCAGTCCGATACGCACGTCCGTATCCTGCAGCAGCTTGGAAAATGTTTCGTAATGCTGCCGCGCCAATATTTCCGTCGGCGCCATCAAGACGCCCTGATAGCCGTTTTCCACCGTCTTGACGAGCGCGAGCAGGGCCACCGCCGTTTTTCCGGAACCGACGTCGCCCTGCACAAGCCGCCGCATCGGAACGGATTTTTCCATATCGGCAGAGATTTCGCTCCACGCTTTCGCCTGTCCCGTCGTCAGGCGAAAGGGCAGCGAGTCTTCAACCTGCTTGACTAAGCTGCCGTTCATCAGATGACGAACGCCCTGTTCTTTTTCCCGCGTTTTTTTCTTTAAGATGAGCAATCCGCATTGAATCAGATATAATTCCTCAAAGGCGAGCCGCGCCCGCGCCTCCGAAAGCTCCTTCGCGGACTTCGGGAAATGCATGGCGACGAAGGCACGGTCACGATCCATCAGGCCGTACCGGGATCTCACGCCTTCGGGAATCACTTCCGGCAGCGTCGGCTTTTTTGCCATCGCCTGTCTCAAGAGGCCGCGAAAAAATTTCTGATTGAGCGCGCTCGTCGCCGCATAGACGGGAAGCACGCCCCCCTGCGCGGCGTCCTCGCCTTCGCCCAGCAGTTCAAAAGCTGACATCTGCGTCATCGCCAGTCCGCCGTGGCCACCATAAGCATAGTCCACTTTGCCCGTCGCGAAAATCCGCTGCCCTTCGACAAGTTTCTTCGCCAAGAAGGGTTGATTGAACCAAGTCATGGCAAGGTATCCGGTGCCGTCGCTCAGATATGCGGTCAGTATGCTCATTCTTCTGCCCCGCTCCGACCGACGCTCCCGCACATTGACGACGACGCCCGAGACCGTCGCCTCCATGCCCGCCGAAAGCCGGGAAAACGGAGTCACCGTCGTCTGATCGATATAGGCGCGCGGATAATACGCGAGCAGATCAAAAAGCGTCGAAATCCCCAACCGGGCCAATGCCGCCTCTTTTTTCGGCCCGACGCCCGAAAGCTTCCCCACGCCGTCCAAAAGCTCCATCCGTTTCCCTCCCGAAAATTTGAAGCGTCGGCGTCACCGCTTTTGCGCGCCGATCGTTCCGCCCGCGACGACGTAGCTGACTTCTACCGCTTCATTCGACCATATCGCCGTTCCGTTGGGTACGACCACCATCGGCGCGCCGTAAACTTTCGTTAACGCCTCGATAATGGTCTCGGCTATCGCACTCGTATCGGCGGACGCGTCCTTCTTCGGCTTGACGGCAAACGCCGTCGGCGAATAACTGAACTCCAGCTCGCCGCAGCTTCCGACGATTTGGGAGCCGTCGGCGGAAGTCACCGTGATCCCGTCCGGGACTGCAATCGATTCTATCGGCGTCCCCACAACGAAAGTGGAAATCAATAACTCATACGCCGCCGCCCCTGAAACGGCGCTATTCGACGGCAGATTCGCGAGAACTGTCCGCAAGACATAATACGGAGTGGCCCCCTCTTTTACGGGCCGCCATTCCGACTCGCCGGTACGGCTCCATTGCCAACCGTCCCAAGCCGAATCGTCAGCGCTTCCCCGCGTATATGCATAAGGTTTCCAACCGGTTTCGCCCGTAGCGGAATCATACGGCCCCGCTTGAACGCCCCGAATCATTCCGTCCTCTGCGACTTCAATTCCGTCCGTATTCACATACCAGCCGGACAGCCCGTTCACTTCGACGTTCGCCGCATACGCCGCGGGAAATGGCATAACCGAAACCACGCCGGATGAAACGATCGCACCCGCCGTGAATAAAGTTGCCATACCTCTTTTGAACGTATTCATCCTGATTCCCCTTTATCAACAAAAAATTATCGAAATAATATTCGCCGTCGCTTTCAAAAAATCCTTCCACAAGGAAGAATTCCGCAAAGCTCAGTTTTGAAAATTATATTCATCTTCATCTTGACAAATTTCCGCTGACGATTTATATTTTGATAAAGAGAATTAGTTTGATTATAATTTTCAGAAACAAGGAGGCAGCTTCAATGACTTTACGGGAAGGAACGTCCGGGCAGCGGTTTATTATCCGCTCCGTCGCGGACTCGCCCTTAAAAAATCGGTTGATGACTATGGGACTCGTCCCCGGCACGGCAGTAACGGTGCTTCGCTCTGCGCCCCTCGGCGATCCAATGGCGCTTCGGGTGCGTTCGTACCACTTGGCGCTTCGCCGGGATGACGCCGCTTCGATTGAAGTCGAATCAATGGTATAAAATTTTTGAAGTAAGAAAGTTGGATTTTCTTACTTTCCTACTTTCCTATTTTCTTACCACAAAAATTTCGGTTTTGCATATTTCATTAAAGAAGGGAAGCAAATCATGTCTTCATTGGCAGTCGCCCTGACGGGCAATCCGAATACAGGAAAATCTACTATTTTCAACGAACTGACCGGCGCGCGGCAAAAAATCGGCAACTGGCCGGGCGTGACCGTCGACAAGAAGATCGGCTATCTCTCCCACCAGGGTCGGAACATCTCGGTAGTCGACCTCCCCGGCACATACAGCGTCAATGCGCGCTCACCTGAGGAAAAAATCGTCATAGATTACCTGCTGAACGAAAAGCCGGATCTCGTGGTAGACGTGCTCGACTCGTCGAACCTCGAGCGCAATCTCTATCTGACGATCCAGCTTTTGGAGCAGGGCGTCCCCCTGCTGCTGGACCTCAATATGCAGGACGAGGCGAAGCGTCACGGCATCCGCGTGGATACGGAAAAGCTTGGCGCGGCCCTCGGCATGCCCGTCGTAGAAACGACGGCGCGAAGCCGCAGCAGCATCAAAACGTTGCTCGACGTCTTCACCTCCACCATGATGGAGAAATACCATCCCAGTGAAAAAGTACGCGCGCATATCGCCCGCGTTGAAGAGCTCCGCAACAGCGGCCTTTCCGACGACGCTCTCGAAGAAAGAATCATTGAAGAACGATACGCGTTCATTGACAGCGTAGTGGCGGAATGTGTTTCCGTCGCGGGCGCCAGTCCCGACCTCACGGAAAAAATCGACGCTGTTTTGGCGAACGGCTGGACGGCGCTGCCGCTGTTCCTCGTCATGCTGTACGCCGTGTTCCAGATTACTTTTGAATGGATTGGTCAGCCGTTGGCCGACGCGCTGGACGATTTCATCGGCGGCCCTCTGACCGACGCCGTAACCGAGACTTTGGAATCCTGGGAGGTCGCCGACTGGATGCAGTCGCTGATCGTCGACGGCGTCATCGGCGGCGTGGGCGGCGTGCTGACCTTCGTGCCGTTGATCTTCGTGCTGTTCTTCTGCCTGAGCTTCCTTGACGGAACCGGCTACATGGCGCGGGTCGCCTTCATCACCGACCCGATTATGCGCCGCGTCGGCCTGACCGGCAAGGGAATCATGCCGCTGATGATGGGCTTCGGCTGCGCCGTGCCCGCCATCATGGGCGCCCGGGCGCTGGACTCGGAAAAAGACCGCATGACTTCGATTCTCGTGACGCCGTTCTTGACCTGCGGCGCGAAGTTGCCGATCATGGCGCTCTTCGCCGCGATGTTCTTCCCCGACAACGCCGCGAACGTCGTCTTTACCATGTATATCCTCGGCGTCGTCATGGCCATCGTCGCCGCGAAGCTCTTGGGCGGCACGGTCTTCCAGGAGCATGGCTCCACCTTCCTGCTGGAGCTCCCCCCCTACCGTCTGCCGGACGCAAAAACCGTCCTGCTTGAGACCTGGGACAAGGGCAAGGGCTATCTGATCAAAGCCGGAACGATTATCTTCGCGATGTCCGTTCTGATCTGGTTCCTCAGCAACTTCAATTTCAGCGGCATGACGGAAGAAATGAACGAAAGCTTCCTCGCCGCTCTCGGCACCGGTATGTCGAAACTGTTCATCTTCCACGGCTTCGATACTTGGGAAGCGGGCGCCGCCGTTATCACAGGCATTCTCGCCAAGGAGTCGGTGGTCTCGACGATGGGCATCCTGTACGGCGTCGGCGAAATCTCCGCCGAGGCGGAAGACGCAGTAGAAACCGCCGCGACGCTGATGCAGAGCGGCATGGCTGCGGCCTTCACCACGATGTCCGCCGTAGCGTTCATGGTCTTCTCCCAGCTCTACACCCCCTGCGTCACCGCCCTCGGCACCATCAAGAAGGAAACCGGCTCGTGGAAGTGGATGGGCTTCTCCGCCGCTTACATGTTTGCCGTCGCATGGATTGTCTCCCTCGTCGTCTATCAAGGCGGACGACTGATGGGATTCTAAGAAAGAAGGATTCAAAATGGCAACTTATATCTTAGGCGCTTGCGTCGGGGCCGCGTTGCTCCTCGCCGTACGCCATATCTACCGAAACTTCGCCGACGACAAGCACGACTGCTGCGGCACGGAATCAAGCTGTACGAGCTGCACAAGCTGCCCGCATTGCGGGAAATAACGCCTATAAAGCAGGAAGCCCGACGGATGGATTGCCGTCGGGCTTCCTGCTTTCTTTCTGATTATTTGTCATAATGATTGCGACAAGCAAATATAATGACAGACTCCTCTTCAACCGCATACACGATTCTGTTTGTATCGTCAATCCTGCGGCTCCAAAAGCCTTTCAAATTCTCCCTCAAAGGCTCCGGTTTTCCTATCCCTTCAAATGGGTGGCGCCTGATGTCTTTTATGAGTCCGTTGATACGCTTGAGCGTTTTCTTGTCCTGCGTTTGTCAATACATATAGTCTTCCCAAGCGTCAACATCCCATTCCAACCGTTTTATTTGCATGGTCAATCCTCTATCAGCTCATGCTCGGCAAAATGCAAGCGCCCAGCCTTAAAATCTTCCATCTTCTTTTTCAAATAACGAATATTTGCCTCGGAATAAAAAGGATCCGCTGCGGAGACTTCAAAAGGGATTCTTCTCTCACGCCCCACCTTCTTGGCAAAAATGGTAAACGCCGCGCTCATGGAAAGTCCCATATCGGCACACGCCCGCTCCATGCTCTTTTTTACTTCCGGATCCAATTTGAAATTAACGCTAACCATCTGTGCTGTAGCCATAATTTTCACTCCTTTCCATTAATATTATATCAAACTTAAATAATTCTACAAGAATTTTTATTTATTTTTTCTATATATCTTAAAACCATTGTTCCCTATCGAGAGCATAGGCCGTTTCATACAAAAACTCCCTTCACCCGGTCTTGCGACCAAAGTGAAGGGAGTTTCTTTCATTTTATAATCTCCAATTCCTTCAATAGCGAGAAGTCGATGTGCGTGGAGAGCTCCGGGTGGCGTTTCAGATAGCCTTGATGCTCTTCTTCCGCCGGATGGAAACTTTTCAGCCGCATGGCCTCCGCATAGCATTGCCTCGGGCCGTTGGGATCGTGGTTCGGGTCGTTGACCGTCAGCGCCGCGTTGGTAGCGGCGGGGATTTTCTTGCGATTGCGGATAAAATTCATGTGATAGTCGACGATAGGCTCGTCTTCCGCAGAATCGTAATAAACGCCGCTCCGGTACATCGATCCTTCGCAGTTTCCCTGCCTGTCCTTGCTGTAAGGATTGATGACGGTGAAAAGTATGTCCATCAGCATGGAGACGTCGATTTTTTTCGGATTGAAACTGACTTCGACGCCCATCGTGGCTCCGGTTTTGCCGCGAACCACGTCTTCATACAGCGGCGCCTCGACTTCGGAATTGATATACCCCGCAGTTACAGATACGACGCCCTGTACCCGCGAGAACACCTCCTGCAATTCGTGGAAGCTCCCGCCTGCAAAATAGATCTTTTTTGTGTACATGAAAGCCCCCTCCTAAGAGAGTGGAGTGTGAAGAGTGAAGAGGTGAGATATCTGCTCATAAAAAACGGAATATCTTCACTCTCCACTCTTAACTCTTCACTCTTTGATATAACACCAAGAAAAGCGTCGTCTTTTTTACGGGACGGCGCTTCTCTTTTTCATGTGTTACTTATTGGTTTCCGGGTGGAACAGATCGACGTGACGTTTGGCCGCCCGCTCAATATCAAACATATTGATAAGCTCGGCCACGGCCTGCGTCGGCGAAACGACGCCCTTCAGGACGGCTTCCCGTATCTCCGGCATCCGGCCCTGAATGACAGGATCGTCGAAGAACAGGTTGTGCAAATGCTCGTCCACCATACTGTGCACCCAATCGAGGAGCTGCTCCTCGCGACGGCGCTGGAACACGCCGGAATCATGCGTTACCTTCTCGAAGGCGCGGATGATGTCCCACAGTTCCTTGAGCCCCGTCTTTTTCAGCGCGGAAGCAAGGTAGGCATGAGTCTGCCAGCCCTCGGTGGCCGGGCGGATGAACTCGATCATACGCTCCTATTCGCCGCGCGTGACCTTCG
>JAEERZ010000293.1 GCA_016286075.1 Selenomonadaceae bacterium | reverse complement strand
GTTCGATTCGTTCCTGCTGATCCGCGGCATTAAGACACTGGCCGTCCGCATGGATCGCCATGTCGAAAATGCGCAGAAGGCCGCAGCATTTCTCGCTGCGCATCCCGCGGTCAGAACCGTGTATTATCCCGGTCTGCCGGATGCGCAGGGCTATGAGATCAACAAAGCGCAGGCGAAAAACGGCGGCGTGATGATCTCCTTTGAGCTGCACGAAAATTACAATATCAGCGTCTTTTTTGAAAGTCTGAGGCTCGTGATGCTCGCGGAATCGCTCGGCGGCGCGGAGTCGCTCGTGTGCCATCCGGCAACGATGACGCACGCATCCATTCCCGCGGATATCCGCAGACAGGTTGGCATCACCGACGGGCTGATTCGCCTCTCCGTCGGCATCGAGCATATCACGGACATTCTCGCCGATCTGGAGCAGGCGATCGCGGCGGCAAAGCAGTGAGGTGCGCGTATGAAATACTATGATTCGATGCAGGCGCTGATCGGCAATACGCCGCTGGTCAGGCTCGGCAATATCGTACAAAAGCAGGGCGTGAATGTCTTTGCGAAGCTGGAGCTCTGGAATCCGTCCGGCAGTGTCAAAGACCGCACCGGACTTTATATGGTCAAGGACGCGGAGAAACGCGGGCTGCTGAAACCGGGCGGCACAATCGTCGAGGCGACTGCGGGCAATACCGGGCTCGGCATCGCATTTGCAGCGCTCAATCGCGGATACAAAATCATTTTTGTCGTGCCGACGAAATTCTCTGCGGAAAAGCAGGCGCTGATGCGTGCGCTCGGCGCGGAGGTCATCAATACACCGCGTGAAAAGGGAATGCTCGGCGCCGTTGAAAAGGCGGAGGAAATCAAGGCTGCAATCCCCGGTTCGATCTCACTGGAGCAGTTCAAAAACCAGAGCAATCCCCTCGCCCACTATGAAACGACCGGCAGGGAGATCTACGAATCGCTGGACGGCAGCATTGATTATGTTGTGGCGGGCGCGGGCAGCGGCGGCACGTATACCGGCATTCTGCGCTATCTGAAAGAGCAGAATCCGGATATCCGCGGCATTCTTGCCGATCCGGTCGGCTCGACCATGGGCGGCGGTGAACACGCGGACTATAACATCGAGGGCATCGGCAACGATTTCATCGCAGATACGATGGATATGTCACTGGTCGATGATGTCATCAAAGTGACGGATGATGAGGCATTTGCGACCGCCAGACTGCTTGCGAAAACAGAGGGCATCTTTGCGGGTTCGTCCTCCGGCGCGACGCTGGCGGCGGCAGAAAAACTCGCGGCAAGCGGCGCGAAAGGAAACATCGTGCTGGTCTTCGCCGACCGCGCCGAGCGGTATTTCTCGAAAAAGATTCTTGCGTAAAGACGAATAGAAAATCTCCGCTTGCGTTGGCAAACCAGAACGCGGGCGGAGATTTTATTTCGTAGAAATATTTCCTGATGTTGCGTGTTTTTCGGTGCGTTTCTAAAACTGCAATCGGCGCGCCTCGAAGCGTTTGACTGCCGCTTCTTTGTCCAGTTGCAGAGCTTCCGCTTTCCGTTTTGCTTTGCGTTTCTGTTCGCGCTCAATCTGCCGCAGGGTTTCTTCATCTGGGCCGATTATGCTTCCGCCGCCCGATACGCGGCAATTGTCCACTTCTCCGTTTTCGTCCAAAACTACTAATGCGCTGTAAAGCTTTGTGCCATAACGTTTCGTGCCGGGAAGCGCAGGCATTGGGGCGCCGCCGACATGAAAGGCAAGAATTTGGTCGATATTTCTGGCGACTTTTTTGCGAAGCGCAGGATCGGTTTTCATCTTTTCGTCCAGCGCGGGCGGCACGACAATTGCGTACTTTCCCAGTGTCGATGTAACTTTTGACTGAATCTCCGAGGCAAGCTGGGAGGGATTTGCACGCGACGGCCTCCAATTCACAATGGAAGTATCTGCTTCATTTGCGAAAAACTTGTCATACGGGAAATCTTCATGGCACCAGTGTTCTCTTGGAATTGAGGCTGCATCCATGACATGGTAGTAGGTCGTTGTGGCAGAGTGTCCAAAGTTTTGTTCAAACGCTGCTTTGCAGAGATTTTCAAAGCTCGTCGTCTGCTGCTCGTTGCTGCTTGCGGCCGCTGCGTTGATTTGTGATTGGAACACCTGAAAAAATGTCCCATTGGAAGTGGAGGCATCTATTTTTTGTTGTGCTTTTCGCATAGAAGTGTTTAGCGTATTTTCAACAAAGCATTCCGGATTGCCAAGATGAATCAAGCTGCCCATTTTTAATTCCCCCAAATAACTTTTGCACGCTTATGCTTTTCATTCTCTTTATCGTATGCATTTTCCGGTTTCTTAATACCTTTGGCGCGAAATGCGGCTTTTCCGGCGTGAAAAAATATTTCACGTTTCCTTAAGTTTTTCCAAAAGATTTACGATAATATGATGAAAGCAACGGACTGCGGGGAAGGGGGCGAAACACATGAGTTCGATACAAGGAATCAATGGCGCATCGTCTTTGTGGGACAATACGCAAACATCGACTTCAAGCTCGGCAGCGAATCAGCTTTCGGAAACGGTTGCCCAGATGAAAACGGGCGGCGGACCGAAAAATTCTTCCTCCGACGACGAGGAAACCGTCACTCTCCAGCGTATGCAGCCGGATGGCTCCATTATCATTATCACGATGAAAGGC
>JAEERZ010000292.1 GCA_016286075.1 Selenomonadaceae bacterium | reverse complement strand
GCAGACGGGGTCGTGCTGTCGGATTACGGCGGGGCGGCGGTTTCTGAGCCTTTGACGAAAGAGATTATCGCGGTATGTAAAGAGCGCGGCGTGCCGATAATCGTCGATTCCAGATACTCGATTCGTCGGTTCGTGGGCGTGGATTATGTGAAGCAAAATGACGCTGAGCTCTCCGAAGCCATGGGCGAGGAGTTGGCCGACGAGGCATCGTTTCGCGCGGCGGGGGAAAAGCTGCGGAGGGAGCTTTCGGCGAAAGGCGTACTGGTGACGCGCGGGGAAAAGGGCATGACGCTTTGCCTTGCAGGCGGGCGTTTCGTGGATATCCCGGTTTTGGACAAGAGCGAGGTTTTCGACGTATCCGGCGCGGGGGATACCTGCGTGGCCGCTTTTATCCTCGCTGTAGCGGGAGGCGCGTCACCGGAGGATGCGGCTCGGCTTTCCAATGTGGCGTCGGGGATTGCCGTTCGGAAGATGGGGACGGCGACGGTCGGCGCGGAGGAGCTTCGGGCGGCGGTGAAGAAGCAGTTCCAAAAGGAGGGGTGACGAATGATTATTCCTCGGGAACATATCCGGGATGCCTGTGACGCTGCGCGCGCGAAAGGGGCAGCCGTCGTTTTCACCAACGGCTGTTTCGATGTGCTGCATGCGGGGCATGTACGGTATCTGACAAAAGCGCGGGCGATGGGGGATTTCCTCGTAATCGGGCTGAACAGCGACGATTCGGTGCGCCGGCTCAAGGGAAACGGCCGCCCCATCAATACGGAGGACGATCGCGCTGAAGTTTTGGACGCCCTGCGGGCGGTGGACGCCGTCACGATTTTTGGCGAGCCGACGGCGGAGGCGCTTATCGCTATGGTGCGTCCCGACGTTTACGTCAAGGGCGGCGACTATACGCTGGAGACGCTGCCGGAGGCGAAGATCGTGAAGGAATATGGCGGCCGTGTGGAGTTTGTCCCCCTTGTGGAGGGGCGTTCGACGACAAACGTTATTGAGAGGATTCGGAGCGGCGCATGAATATCTTGATTGTCAAGCTCAGCGCTATCGGCGACGTGATTCACGCGCTGCCCGTGTCATACGCCATCAAGGAGACGTTCCCGAAGGCGCGGGTGACGTGGGCGGTGGAGCCGCCGGCGCGGGAGCTTTTGGTGGATAATCCGTATATCGACGAGATATTGCTGTTCGAGAAGAAGAAGTTCAAGTCCTTCGGCGGATTCCGAAAACATTTCGGGCCGTTGCGGACGAAGCTGAAGGAAGGGAATTTCGGCATCGCGCTGGATCTGCAGGGGCTTGGGAAATCGGCGGCAATCGCGTATTTTTCCGGTGCGCCGCGCCGTCTCGGCACCTGCGATATGCGGGAAATGAGCGGCAAGATTAGCACGCCGGTCCGAGGACCGCATGCGAACGGCCATATCGTCGAGCGATATCTGGACGTGGCGCGGGCCATCGGATGCCGCGTCAATAAGGTTGAATTTCCCCTTGTAGTGTCGGAGCAGGACGCACAGATTGCCTGGGCGGTACTTACCGAAGCCGGCGTGCCGGAAGGCGCGGATTACGCAGTGCTGGCCGTCGGGGCGAACTGGCCGAACAAGCGATGGCCGACGGGATCCTACGCGATGCTTGCGGATTGGCTGTACAACCAGAAAATCATTCCCGTCCTGATCGGGGGCGGCGTGGTGGACGAGGGCATCGCCGCCGAGATAAAGGAAAAGGCGGTTATCCCGCCGGTGGAGATTATCGGAAAGACGACGCTGAAGCAACTCGCCGCCGTGCTTCGCGGCGCGAAACTGACAGTCGGCGGGGATACCGGACCGGTGCATTTGTCGGCGGGGCTTTCCGTCCCCACGGTGATGCTGATGGGCCCCACCGACGCGAACAGGAACGGTCCGTACGGCCAGCCTCAGAACGCTATTGAAGTCGAGCGACCCTGCCGTTGGTGCTGGAAGCGCGCCTGCCCGAAGGGCATCGACTGCCTCGCGTCCATTGATCTGGAAACGGTGAAGGAGAAAATCCGCGCACTGATGCAAATCTAATAAATGGTTTTAATTCCTTTTCAATAAAAAAGTAATCGGAAAGGCGCATACGTCGAACATTACATCTAAACCTGCGACGCGATTGGTGCTTCAATGCAATCACTGTAAGAAATCGACGTTCTTACAGTGATTCGTATAATGTGACGATAGTTTTTCCAACATGGGGAAAAATGTAAATGGTTATGGAGAGTTATCCGTCAACATATAAGAAATTGGCTTTTAAGGAGGAGGCGAAACAAGAATTATGTTTGGTAAGGCAAAGCAAATTATAAACAAATTGATGGATAATCCAAAGCTGTTGTATGTAATTTGCCCTTTTAATATTGGCGATTTTTTAGTCAACGGGGGATTATGTTACGCGTTGCAGATAAAGAAAAGGAAAACTTCGTGTGCCTTAATTGTTTGCGATAAATTTAAAAATACGAATATTGATTTTGTCGGTGTTGCGCAAATTTTATATATTTCACAAGAAAATATGGATATTATCAGGCAGTATATTCTATTTTCTTCTGTTTATGAAACAGAGCGATATATTTACGGACATTTTCATGTCCAGAATGATCAATTTGATTGGGATTCGGAATTGTCCTTTTTTGACCGGTACCGGGAAAATGTATTTGCTCTCCCACTTGAGACGGAAATTTTGCCGCCGTTAAT
>JAEERZ010000291.1 GCA_016286075.1 Selenomonadaceae bacterium | reverse complement strand
CAAGAATCGCCGTCTCCGCCTTTTCGATATAATACGGCTCCTCCCCCGCCAACAGCATCGCGTGGGGAATTCCCTTCCGCAGTTTTGCCATAAACTCCCCGTACTTCATCGCGCCGCCCCTTTCTTCCTGTTTTATAATACAATACCGCGCCGTCTTTGTCACGCCGTTTGTATACCAGCATTTTTACGCGAACGTCTTGCGGAAAGGAGGCAACCGATGCTAAAATAATTTTGTTCGAAATCATGTTTATAGCGATATATATTTAAGGAGGGATTTCCATGAAAAAGAAAATGGCAACGGTACTGACGGGTCTGATGATGATGTCGAGCGCGACGGCGCTGGCGTCGGTTCCGAGCGCGGAGATTGCGCTGGGCGGCGTTGCTCCGGGCATGAGCGTCGACGAAGCGGTTGCCGTTTACGGCCAAGCGACGTATCGTGGAGACGACGCTTACTTTCAAAACGGCGTCAAAGCGGATCTGGACGACTTCAACCGCAACCTGATTGAAGAACTAAAAATCAATCGACCGGGTAGCGGCGTTACAACGCCCGCCGGAATCGGCATCAGCTCGCCGGAAAGCGCGATTGTCGAAGCCTACGGGCAGCCGGACAAGATGGAATACGATGACGGCAAGAACGAATACACCTACTACGCTTCCGACAGCCGCATGAAGCTGAAAATCGAGGCGATGAACGGCGCGGTCGTAAAGATTAAGTGCGACCTGTACGACTAACCTCATAGCTATAAGAAAGAAGTTGTTGTTGAATGAAGAAAACAGTTGTCTCCACCTTTGCGGCGGCGCTTATTGCTGCCTCTGCATCCACGACCTTCGCCGCAGCCAATCCCTTTGAGGACGTACCCATCGACCACTGGGCGTATGACGCTATAGCGCAGCTGGCTGCCGAAGGCGTCATTGAAGGCTACGGCGACGGCACCTATCGCGGCGACCAAGAAATCACCCGTTACGAAATGGCACAAATGGTGGCCCGCGCTATGGCGAAAGGCGGCGGAGACAAGGCTCT
The DNA here is from genome assembly GCA_016286075.1 of Selenomonadaceae bacterium. Lineage (GTDB taxonomy): Bacteria > Bacillota > Negativicutes > Selenomonadales > Selenomonadaceae > RUG12372. The sequence continues at coordinate 1,689 of JAEERZ010000291.1, read as the reverse complement.
GATTGACAAGCTGGCAGCGGAGTTCGCCGACGAGCTGAACAGCCTCGGCGTACGCGTGGCGGCCCTCGAAAAGAAGGTCGACAATGTGACTTGGACCGGCACAGTACGCTATCGGTATCTGCACAACCATATTAAAGACGAGGATAATGAACGGAGCATTGCCCAATATCTGACGCTTCGCTTGGAACCGTCCATGCAAATCAACGAGCATTGGTCGGGACACGCCCGCATCGACTACAACAGCGATATGAACTCCGCCGCCAACACAACCGGCGCAAACAATATCATCGTTGACAACGCAGACGAAATACCGGGAATATGCGTCGAGCGCGTCTGGGCGCAAGGCGATTACAAAAATTTCCAGATTCTTCTCGGCAAATTGCCGTATATAACCAATATCGACAACGGTATGGTTTATGACGATAACGTAGCCGGTGGTCAGATTACCTTCGGCAAAAAAGTCAAGGCGACGCTGACGGTGGGACGCTCCGCACGCTATGACCAAGTAAAGGCTACGCCAAATGTTCCGGCCGGACAACCTGTTAAAACCGGCAGCTACCAAGCTATTGAGATTTACAACGACCGTGCCGACAAAATCACTTGGGGTTTAGGCTTCCATCGTTGGGCGAACGATGCGGTGATTTCCGCCGCAGCTTGTACATCAGCCGTCAACATTTGGGATATCGGTCTCGGTTACAAATTCGACAAGAATCTTTCCATCAATGGTGCGTATGCTTGGACCGTCAATCCTCTCGGCGACCCACCTGATCCTGCGGATCCGGGCGACGTTTTTGAAGCAACGACTGCCGCGTCCAAGCGCGCATGGAGTATTGAGCTGGATTACAAAGGCGCCGACCCCGCCGATAAAGGATCTTGGGGCGCGTTCCTCGCCTATCGCCAACTTGGCGCCTATGCTGTTATCGCGCCGACCTATGATGCCATGCAGCCCAGATATAAGGGCGTGGAAATGGGCGTCGATTACGTCTTTGCCAAAAACGTCATGGGTACGCTGAAATATTTCTTCGGCAAGGAAGAGCAAGACGAATACGACAATAACGACGCCCCGCTTTCTTCTGCCTACACCATCTTCGGCGAACTGAATTTCTTCTTCTAAATACAAATCCCACATATCAAAAATCCCGACGGAAACATCTCCGTCGGGATTTTTGATATGCATCAATATCAGTATTCCGCCACCGTCTCGATAAAGCCGTATTTGTCCTCAACCTCGCCGATGTGCAGCCCTTCGATGTAATCGTACATCTTCTGGGCGAAGGGGCCGATCTTTCCGCCGCCGATGACCATGTCGTGATTCTTGTAGCCGAGCACGCCTACCGGGGAAATGACTGCCGCCGTGCCGGAGCCGAAGACTTCCTCCAGCGCGCCGCTCTTGTAGCCGTCGACAATCTCGTCGATGGAGATTTTGCGCTCCTCCGTCGGCACACCCCATTCCTTTGCCACCGCCAGCACCGTACGGCGCGTGACGCCGTTCAGGATGCTGCCGTCAAGCTCCGGCGTGACCACTTTGCCGCCGATCTTGAACAGAATGTTCATCGAGCCGACTTCTTCGATATACTTGCGCTCCACGCCGTCCAGCCAAAGCGTCTGGTCATAGCCCTTCTGATGCGCAACGAGGCCCGCGTGGAGACTCGCCGCGTAGTTCGCCGGGGTCTTCGCCTCGCCGAGCCC
>JAEERZ010000290.1 GCA_016286075.1 Selenomonadaceae bacterium | reverse complement strand
CAACGCGAACCACGACACGAAGGACGGAAAGCTTTGTCCGAAATGCACGGCGCTTCTCACTAACGTCCTGCTGAAGATCGGGCATTGCAAATACGGCGTCACCAAGCCGCTTTGCGACCACTGCGACGACCAATGCTTCGGCGAGGCCGCCAACAAGACGTTCATGGAAATCATGGACGGCTCCCGCACGGGAATGCTCGTACGTCACCCCATTATGACCGTACGGCACAAGATCGTCGGCATGGGCGTCGAATACGCAAAGCAGAAGCAAAACGACGCTACCGCCCAAAAAGAGGAAGGCCGCATGAAAGCGAAAGCCGCAAAGGCGAGAAAAAGAAAAGCCCGTAAAAATCCGAAATAAAGCAAAGACCAAAACGGCGATGCAGTCAAAACCGCATCGCCGTTTTTTCTGTCCATATATAATTTTTGCGGTAGGAAAATCCAACTTTCCAACTTTCTTACTTTCTTACTTTCCTACTTTCTTACTTCAAAAATTTCATTTCACGATTCCCTCGACAAGCGCGGCCTCGCCCCGCACTGTAAATTTGCCCCCGGCTTCCTCCGCGATCATCAGCTCTTCCCCCGAAAAAGCGGGACGGACAAATTTCAGCGCCATATTGGTCGCGTTTTCGTATCCCGGCGTCTGCAGCAGCTGCTCCAAAATCAAAAGTCCCGGCACTACGGGACGCTCCCCTTGGTGAATCGTATTGACGTCGTTCACGGCGCTGACAAACTCCGCCACCTCTGCCGGCGTAAAGGTATGCCACGGTCTGCCTTCCGGACCGCGGGGCTCTTTCGCCGCCTCCGACCGCGCTGCCTCGATCTCCTTTTCGAGATCTTTAGGATCGAACCGTCCCAAAAGCATCGTCAATGTCAGCGAAGTGTCGCCGATGCGTCCGCAGGCAATCACCGTCTCTTTCCGGTCCCGCAGCACTGTCAGCCCTTCCGCCTCTTTCATCTCTCCGCCCCGCCGCCAGACCGCCTTCGCAATCAAGCCGCCCATAAAGCGCTCGCCTTTGAGCTGGGCAAGGATTCGTGAAACCTCTCGAAGCATATAACGTCCTCCGCCATGATAAATCTGTATCATAGTTTATGTTCGACGCCGAACAATTTTTTCCTGCAAAAATCACATACCGTCATTCACATTTTTGTTTCATAAAAGGCGGAAAAAAGCGCCGCATCCCGGTCTTTCCCACCGGACGCGACGCTCGTTCTTAACTATTTTTCATTTCATATTCGCGAAACGCTCCACAGCCATCGTAAAACTCTCGATGGTGCGATCCGGGTCGCCGTGAATAATTCCGTCCCGAACGCAATGTTGGATATGCCCCTCAAGAACGATCTGCCCCACCTTATGGGTCGCCGACTTGACCGCGTTGATTTGGGACAAAATATCTTCGCAGGGAATGTCCTCGTCAATCATTCGCTCAATCGCCTGAATCTGTCCTCTGATCTTCCGTAAGCGGCGATGCAAATTCTCGGAATCCATGCACTGTCTCATACCCTATTCACCCCATATAGTCCCGAATCCGTTCCATGCGCCAATCAATACTTTGCATCGGCTAATGCACATAAGTTTGAAGCCCTATAACAATATCATTATATCACAAAATGTTAATCAATATCAATCACGTCTAAATCGTCGGGAACATATACTTCACCGTGAAAATACGCGGCCGCTTCCGCCGTATAAAGTTCCTTGCGCCTTTCGAGCATCGTATCCTCGGTATGGTAGAGCACCAAATGTTTGGCGGCAACTTTTTCCGCGTTCAACGCCGCCTCCCTCACAGTGCCGTGGTTTTTTTCAGCGGCTCGAAACCTCTCCTTGTCCGCTTCGAGACAAAACGCCTCGGAAACCAGCCAGTCCGTTTTTTCCACAAAGGCGCGGCACCGCTCGTTGTACGGTTCGTCGCCGAGGCAGACGAGCGAATGTCGGTTGGCAAACCGCAGCCGATAGCCGAACTGCTTTGCCTTCGACGAACGAATATCAAAAGCCGTCAGCCTCATATTGAGAAAATTGACCTGCTCGCCGTCATGTATCTCGTGGAGCTTGATCCTCCTTCCATACTGCGCCAACTCTGCCCGCGTCAAAAGCATCTGCGCCATCATCTCAATAATTTCGCAGGCCAGGTCGTGACAATAGATATGAAAATCTCCGCCGTATATGTCCTTATTCATCAACGAAGCAATCCGCCGGATGACCCAAACCGCCCCCATGATATGGTCGGAGTGTCCGTGCGTGATAAACATGCAGCGAAGCCGCTCAAAGGGAATCTCCGCCCGCTTCATCTGCCGCAAAATGCCGTTGCCCCCGCCCGCATCGGTCAAAAAGAATTCGTCGTCCGGCGTGCGAAGCAAAAAGCAGGCATTATAGCATTCGGTCGACATCGCCGCTCCCGTACCTAAAAAAATCAGCTGCCTCACACGCTTTCCCTCCGCTTCAAAAAAAGAGCCATTGCGAAACGCAACGGCTCTTTTTATCACCCCTGATTATCCTTCTTGGCCTTGAAACTTTGGCAGCGCTTGCTGCGCCGCATTTTGCTCCGCCGCTTTCTTGCTGCGGCCGACGCCGACGCCATACGCGAGTCCGTTGACCCGCACCGCTACCTTGAATTCTTTCGCATGATCCGGCCCCGTGGCCGACAATAACTCATAAACGATATGCTGTCCCGGATGGCGCTGAATCAATTCCTGCAATATCGTCTTGTAGTCCTTG
>JAEERZ010000029.1 GCA_016286075.1 Selenomonadaceae bacterium | reverse complement strand
GTTTTAGTGGATCGGGGACATAGAGAATTGCCGATTCGCACGGACTATGTGGGGAAAAATGTACCGACGGCGGCGAGAGAGATTGTCAGTGTTCTTCTTTCCGAGCTGGATGGGGAAGAAAAAGTAGTTCTTGGAGAATTTTTAGAGGAATAGGAAGGAAAAGCACCTCACAAGAGGTGCTTTTCCTTCTCGGGATTTATAGAAATTGCTGTTCAGAAGAACGATTTCGTCTTGGTGGAATCTTTTTCATTATTAAAGTCTGTAAATGTTCTATATGCATATTGTTGCAATATTTTAAGATGATTCTATTATGGAGATTATTATAATCACAAACCCGTTAAATGGGTTTTTATTTCGGAGATTGTTAGTTTGTCGTTTATCGAAATTAAAGATTTGTGCTACAGTTATTCGATATCGCCTTCTGAGAATCGCATGGCGCTTAACCATGTGAACCTGTCTGTCGAAGAGGGAGAGTTTGTTGCGGTTCTTGGAGTCAACGGCTCGGGTAAATCAACGCTGGCGAAGCATTTGAATGCAATCCTGTTGCCGACGTCGGGCTCTTGCTGTGTAGCAGGGATGGACACGCGCAAGCCGGAACACCTTTGGGACGTGCGGCAGACAGTGGGGATGGTATTCCAAAATCCAGACAATCAAATTATCGCGGCGATTGTCGAAGACGACGTGGCCTTTGGTCCGGAGAACCTCGGCGTGCCGTCTGATGAAATCCGCAGTCGCGTTGACGAGGCGCTAAAGGCGGTTGGTATGACAGAATTCCATGGATTCGCGCCGCATCTTTTGTCAGGCGGTCAAAAACAGCGCGTTGCGATTGCGGGGACGCTGGCGATGCGGACAAAATGCCTCGTGTTGGACGAGCCGACGGCCATGCTCGATCCTGTCGGGAGAAAAGAAGTGCTGGATACGGTACGGCGTCTGCATCGGGAATCGGGAATTACGGTCATTTATATTACGCATTTCATGGAGGAGGCGGCGGCGGCGCAGCGAGTCGTCGTGATGGAGGATGGAAAAGTCGTCGAGGACGGAAGTCCGAAGGAGATTTTTTGCCATGTGGACGCGATGCGAAAACGCGGCCTCGACGTGCCGTTGGCGGCAGAAATCGCATGGAGGCTTCGCAAACAGGGAATCCGATTGCCGGAGGATATCGTGACGGACGAAGAATTGGCGGTGGCCCTATGCCGATAGAGTTAAAAAATGTGACGTACACTTATATGAAAGGCACGCCATTCGAGCGTACGGCCCTAAAGGACGTGTCGCTGACGATTGCCGACGGCTCTTTGACGGCAATTGCCGGACATACGGGCTCAGGAAAATCAACGCTCGTTCAGCATTTGAACGGAATCCTCCATCCGACGGCAGGCGAAGTGTTGGTAGATGGCGTGAGTCTTGCGGGAAAAGGAAAGGAAAACCTTCTCGCGCGGCGTCAAGTCGGCATGGTGTTTCAATATCCGGAGCAGCAGCTTTTTGAGGAAACGGTAGCGGCGGATATTGCTTTTGGTCCGAAGAATCTTGAGCTTTCCGACGAAGAGATTGAGAGACGCGTACGGTCGGCGATGGAATTTGTGCAGCTCGATTATGAGACGTACAAGGACGTTTCGCCATTTCGTCTCAGTGGCGGACAAATGCGTCGTGTGGCTATTGCCGGCGTATTGGCGCTGGAGCCGGCGTATCTTGTATTGGATGAGCCGACGGCAGGGCTTGATCCACAGTCTCGGGAAGAGCTTTTGCGGCGTATCGCGGAACTGCATCGGAAGAAAAAACTGACGATTATTTTTGTCTCGCATAATATGGAAGACATCGCTCGCATGGCGGAGCGTGTCGTCTTTATGCACGACGGTCGAATACTCGTCGATGCGCCGCCGTCTGAGGCGTTTTTTGCGGATAAGGAAATGCGGGAGGCGGGGCTTGCGGCGCCGCCTACGGTCGCGCTTTTGTCACGGCTCCGGGAGGCGGGGCTTGCGGTCGAGGCGGACGCGTTCACGGCGGATGAGGCTGCAAAGCGTATAGTGAAAGCGATACGGAAAAAGGGGGGCGCGACGTGCTGACGGATATTACAATCGGACAGTTTTTTCCGGGGACGTCTGCGTTGCACCGAATGGATCCACGAGCAAAACTCTTGCTTTTGCTCGTGTTGATGGCGGCGATTTTCGTATTCGACACGCCGGGCGGGTATGCAGTGTTGACGGTACTTGCTGTTGCGTTGGCGGTTTCGTCGGGCGTTCCTCTGTCCATGTATTTGAAATCGCTGAAGCCGCTTTGGTGGATTCTCGCGTTTACATTTCTGATCCACCTTTGTGCGACGCCGGGTGAAGTGTTTTTCCATTTTTGGATTTTTGATATGACAAAAGAAGGTTTGACGCGGGGGTTCTTCCTTTGTTTGCGGCTGGCGCTTTTGATCCTGTTTTCGTCGCTTTTAACGTTTACGACGTCGCCGCTTTCGCTGACGGACGGCATGGAGCGGCTTTTGCGTCCGCTGAAAGCCGTCGGCGTTCCGGCGCATGAATTGGCGATGATGATGACAATCGCGCTTCGCTTCGTACCGACGTTGATTGAGGAAACGGATACGATCATGAAAGCGCAGCAGTCCCGCGGCGCGGATTTTTCGACTGGGAACGCATTAAAACGCGTACGGCATCTTATACCGATTTTGGTACCGCTGTTCATTTCGTCGTTTCGTCGGGCGGATGAGTTGGCGACGGCTATGGAAGCGCGCTGTTATCGGGGCGGCGAGGGCCGCACACGAATGAAAGAGCTTCATGTCGGCGGCGTAGATTACGCGGCGGCGGGAGCGACGGCGTTCTTGCTTGCAGTGATGGGTGCGATGAAAGCGGCGGGCATCTAATGAAGCGCGAGCATAAAGAAGAAATGAAGAGGCGCACACGGAATATTTGCCTGCTCGTTGCTTACGACGGAACGGACTATCATGGGTTCCAACGACAAACGCCGCCTGTCGTCGCAGTGCAGAATGTGCTGGAAGAAGCGCTCTCGCGTGTTTTCGGCGACGCGGTGGAGTTGGCGGCGGCCGGGCGTACGGATGCGGGCGTTCACGCGGCGGGCCAAGTCGTTAATTTTTTCACGGACGGGACGATTCCTGTCGAGCGCGTACCACGCGCAGTGAACAGCCTTTTGCCGCCGGATATTGTTGTACGCCGCGCTTTCGAGGCAGATAGGGATTTCAGCGCACTTCATTCGGCGCGTGAAAAAACATATTGTTATCGCATTCTGACGGGAGAGACGCCGAACCCTTTTTGTTGCCGCTATGCTTGGCATATCCGGCAGCCGCTTGATACGACTGCGATGGAGATGGCGATGACGGATCTGTTGGGCACACATGATTTTTCGTCGTTTCGCGCGGCAGGCGGCGCACCGATGTCGCCTGTCCGCACGATGAAGTGTGCGGAGTGTAAGCGGGACGGTCGTGAACTCGTGCTTATCTTTGCGGCGGATGGATTTCTCTATCACATGGTACGAAATATTGTCGGTACTTTGGCAGACGTCGGCAGGGGAACTATCTCTTCTGAGGATTTTGCGTCGATACTGGCGGCGAAAGATCGTCAGCGCGCCAGTGCCACCGCTCCTGCCTGTGGCCTTTGTCTTGTGCGGGTGGATTACGACGCAGCTTGGTACGAGCTGCCGGAGGAGTCTGTACTCAAATCGGCAATCGACGTCTCTTGAAGTTTGCCACTGTTATGGTATATAATACTGATAGAATATGAAGGCAGTTCATTTTTGGAAACGACAGTCGTTTCCTTTAGGTGGTGCAGGGGTTTGGCTTCGGCTTTAAGCGTTGGCATTGACATAGGCTCGACGACAATCAAGGTCGTCGTGTTGAATCAAGCGAAAGAAATCGTTTATAAAAAATATGCGCGCCATTTTTCGGAAATCAGCAAGGCATTGCATGAGAATTTGTCGGCGCTGCGAGGCGTTGTGGGCTCGCAGCGTTTTTCCTTTGCCCTGACGGGCTCGGCGGGCATGGGCGTTGCACAGCGCGTTGGGCTTCCTTTCGTGCAGGAAGTCATTGCCTGCGCGTCGGCGGTGAAGTCGCTGATTCCACAGACGGACACGGCGGTGGAACTCGGCGGAGAGGACGCGAAAATCACGTATTTCGGCGGCGCGTCGGAGCAGCGAATGAACGGTGTATGCGCGGGCGGCACCGGTTCTTTCATCGATCACATGGCGGCGCTTCTTTCGACGGACGCGTTGGGACTCAATGCGCTGGCGGAAAAAGGGCGGCAGATTTACACGATTGCGTCCCGTTGCGGCGTGTTCGCGAAAACGGATATCCAAGCGCTGATTAACGACGGTGCGGAGAAAGCCGACATCGCGCTTTCGATTTTCCAGGCGGTGGTCAACCAGACCATTGGCAATCTGGCGCAGGGGCGTCCGATTAGTGGGCATATCGCATTTTTGGGCGGGCCGCTTTATTTCCTGTCCGAGCTTCGCAAGCGTTTTATTGAGACGCTGAAACTGACGCCGGACGAAGTAATGCCGGTCGAAAACGGCTGCTATTTTGTGGCGATGGGCGCCGCGCTTTCCACCGAAGGCGAGGATATGGATTTTTGCCGTTTGTCGAAAAGTATTGACTGCGCGAAAGAGGACGCGGCGCTGCAGACGCGCTCCTCGACGTTTGTATTGTTTCATGACGCGGCGGAGTATGAAGCGTTTCGCGCGCGCCATGATAAAGACTGCGTGCCGAGAGGCAATCTTTCGGAATATCGCGGCCCGTTATACATTGGTATTGACGCAGGCTCGACGACGACGAAGCTTGCCGTTATCGGGAAAGACAAGGAACTTTTATACACGGCTTACGGCAGTAACGAAGGATTGCCTTTGCAAGCGGTCATCAAAGAATTGCGCTCGTTTTATGCCGAAATGCGGCCCGGTCAGTACATCGCGTCGGTGATGACGACGGGTTATGGCGAAGGCATTGTCAAGGCGGCAATCCACGCCGACGGCGGAGAGGTGGAGACGTTTGCCCATCTGCGTGCGGCGCAGGAATTTTGTCCTGAGGTAAGCTTCGTGCTTGACATCGGCGGGCAGGACATGAAATGCTTTTTCGTGCATCAAGGCAGCATCGGAAATATCACATTGAATGAGGCATGCTCGGCGGGCTGCGGTTCTTTTATCCAAAATTTCGCGCAGGGGCTTTCGATGACGACGGAAGAATTTGCCGCGAAAGCCATCGATTCGCGCGAGCCTGTCGACCTTGGGACGCGCTGCACGGTTTTTATGAACTCCCGCGTCAAGCAGGCGCAAAAAGAAGGCGCGTCCGTCAGCGATATATCAGCGGGTATTGCGATTTCGGTCATCAAGAACGCGCTGTTCAAGGTCATGCAGCTTCGCGACGTGGAGTCTCTTGGCGCGCATATCGTCGTGCAGGGGGGGACTTTTTACAATGACGCGGTTCTCCGTGCGATAGAAGTGCTCTTGCAGCGCGACGTGATTCGTCCAGACATCGCGGGCGTCATGGGCGCATACGGCGCGGCGATTCTTGCATTGGAGAGCGGAGGAGAAGCGTCTTCGATACTTTCTCCTGACGCGCTGGATGCGTTCTCGGTGGAGACAAATTCTTATCGCTGTAAAGGATGCGGCAACCAGTGCCTGATTACCGCGTCTACGTTTTCTGACGGCGGCAAATATTATTCCGGCAACCGCTGCGAGCGCGGCATCGGGAAGCAACGGTCCGAACATAAGGCCCCGAGCATTTACCAGTATAAATACGAGAGGCTCTTTGATTACTATCAGCCTGTGACAGATGCGAAGCGGGGAAAAATCGGAATTCCGCGTGTGCTCAATATGTACGAGGATTATCCGTTTTGGTTCACTTTCTTCACGAAGCTCGGCTATGAGGTCGTTTTGTCGGGCAAGACTTCCGTGCGCACTTACTATCGCGGCATGGAGACGGTGCCGTCGGATTCGCTTTGCTATCCGGCGAAGCTCGTCCACGGCCATATTGTCGATCTCGTCGAAAAGGGCGTGCCAAAGATTTTCTATCCGTGCATACCTTACAATATGGAAGACAAAGAACATCCGTCGGACGATCATTACAGCTGTCCGGTGGTCGCATCTTATGCGGAAAATATACGCGGCAATATGGACGTGCTCAGGGAAAAGAATATTCGGTTCATGCAGCCGTTCCTGCCGATTTACGACAAGAAGCGCATGATCGAACGACTGACGGAGGAACTGGCGGAGGAAAAACTGGGCAAGCGCGAAATTGCAGAAGCTGTCGAAGCGGCTTATGCGGAATTGGCGCATTATAAGGAAGATGTGCGCGCCTACGGCAAACAGATTTTAGAGTTTGTCGAGCGCGAGCATGTGCCCGCGATTCTTCTCGCCGGGCGTCCCTATCATATCGATCCGGAAATCAACCACGGGATTCCCGAGATGATCCAGTCCTATGGGCTCCCCGTTCTTTCGGAGGATATGGTTTATCGTTTACCGGTGGATGGCGACGATACGTTGGGCATCGTCAACCAGTGGAGTTATCATGCGCGGCTCTACCACGCCGCCAGCTTTGCCGCGAGCCACGACAATATCGCGCTCGTGCAGCTCAGTTCCTTCGGCTGTGGTTTGGACGCGATTACGACGGGGCAGGTCAAGGAAATCTTGGAAGCCCATCATCGCCTCTATACGATGATTAAATTGGACGAGGTGTCAAACCTTGGCGCGGCGCGTATTCGTATCCGTTCGCTGATGGCGGCGCTTGCGCGCAGGGAGCGCGCCCCCTATGAGTCGATGCAGCGGAAAGAGCGTCCGCATTTTACGAAGGAATGCAAAGAGAAACATACGATTCTTGCGCCGCAAATGTCGCCGATTCATTTTGAACTGTTGGAACGGGTATTTCGGGCGTACGGATATCGCCTTGTGATTCCGAAAACGATGGATCGAACAGCGATCGACGTCGGCCTTCGCTATGTGAATAACGATATGTGTTATCCGGCGATTGTCGTCATCGGGCAAATGCTTTCCGTGCTTCGCTCCGGCGTTTGCAATCCTGATAATACGTCGATTATGCTGTTCCAAACCTGCGGCGCGTGTCGCGCGACGAATTATTTGAATCTGATGCGCGCGGCGCTGAAAGATGCCGGATACGGTCAGGTTCCCGCGTTCGCTTTCATGGGACGCGAGAGCGAGACGGACGATTTCGTTATGACCCAGAGCTGTTATACGGATATTGTTAAGGCCGTCGTTTATGGCGACCTTTTGATGCGCGTGAAGAATCGCGTAAAGCCTTACGAGATCGAACCGGGTTCGACGGAGCGACTTTACGAAGCGTGGATGGCGCGCGTCAAGGCGGAACTTTCCGATGGCAGTTATTTCAAATATCGGCAGAATTTACGGCAAATCGTTCACGATTTCGATTTGCTTCCTATCGACGAGTCGCTTTGGAAGCCGAAAGTCGGCATTGTCGGCGAGATTCTCGTCAAATATCATCCGCTGGCCAATAATCATTTAGAAGAGCTTTTGTTTGACGAGGGCGCGGAAGTCGTCATGCCCGACCTTTTGAATTTCATGGAATATATGGCCTACGACGATATTGTGAAGCGCAAGCTCTTGGCGGGCGGACGCATCGACCGGTGGAAAGCGGAATTTTCCATTCAAATGCTGGAATTTTTCCGTCACCCGATGACGGAAGCGCTGAAAAAAAGCCGTCGTTTCGAGCCGCCGTCGACCATCAAGGAACTGGCGGAATTGGCAAGCCGGCAAGTGTCGCTCGGCAATATGGCGGGCGAGGGTTGGTTCCTGACGGGCGAGATGATGGAGTTGGCCGAGCGCGGCGTGCCGAACATTGTCTGCCTTCAGCCGTTCGGCTGCCTGCCGAACCATATCACGGGCAAGGGCGTCATGCATGCGCTTCGCGAGCGTTATCCGGACAGCAATATCATTGCTTTGGACTGCGATGCGGGCGCAAGCGAAGTCAATCAGGTCAACCGCATCAAGCTGATGCTTTCCGTCGCGCGGGAAAAAGCGCCGGAAAAGGAACATGAGGCGTATCATGCAGGGTGAATCTCAATCATGAAAGGAAAGGCGGTACAGGGATAACTTCCATGCGCCGCTTTTTTGTTGCATATATTTCTTTTGTCGTTAGTATGGTGTAAGATACTAACGTACGAAAATTATGAGGTGAAGACGAAGTGCGGTTTAGGGAGACGGAAGAATGTGCGTGTCTCTTTTGCGGCGGGCGCGACGGAGTGCAAGTCGTTGCGCGGGACGACGGAGGAGCGGCGTTCGCAATTTGCGCGTCATGTCGAAAAGAGCTTATGGCGGCATGGTCGTCTGGCGTAGCGGAACCGAAAGGGGAACAAAGCTACAGCGACGCGGCAAAAAGTATCATGGCGGAGGCTGCCGCGATGACCGAGGAGCAATTTGAAGAAAAATACTTGTCGGATATGATTGATCGCGTAATCTTCGAATATGTGCGCGGCTATGAGCAGACAGAACTTGACGGCGGCGCGATGGGGCTCCTTTCCATCATGACCGAAAAAAGCGCGGACGTCGTTCGGGAACATATTGACGGGCTTGTCGACAAAGGCTTGATTTATCCCGTTTCCGGTAAGTCCGGCTGGTATGGTGCTGACTATCCGTTTGTTGATGACTAAACTGTCTAACATAATTTTAATTTTTCTTTCACCTGCTTATAAATGCGGGAAATTATGATACAGTCAGGCGAGAAGAATTGTATGTTTTCAAGGAAGTGAGCACAATGAAAAAACGGAGACGCGGAAAGCTGGCTGCACTGGCGGCGGGATTGATGCTGCTGTACGGCAACACGACAGCGGATGCGGCGGCGCTCTCGATACAGGAGGCCGTTGATCTCGCATTAGAGCAGAATACGTCGCTCCGCATCACGGAGAAAGGCGAGGAGACGGCGCGGGCGAATCTCAAAAGCGCCCGGGGCGCCAACAGCTTTAACTTCGGGCTTAGCGGCAATCTGACGGACAGCAGGACGAACGACGAGGATCGGCGGGATAACGGTTCGCTTTCTCTTCGTGTGGGCCTTCCGATTTATTCCGGAGGCAAAAACCAGGCGAATATCGAGAGCGCCGAGATTGGCGTGGACGCGGCGAGGCTCAAGACGGAGCGCGCGAGGGAGGATTTGCGCCTGTCAGTCATTCAGGCTTATTACAACGTGCTCGAGGCGAAGAAAAAAATAGAGATCAGCGAGGAAACGGTCGAGAAATACCAGGCGCATCTGACGAACGTCGAGCAGCTTTTCACAGCGGGCAGCAAGGCGCGTCTCGACGTGCTGCGCTCCTCGGTCGAGTTGACAAACGCAAAGCAGTTGCTCCTGAAGGCGGAGAACGATCACGCGGTCAAGCTGATGAAGCTGAAAAACCTCCTGCGCATCGATGCGAAAGAGGAACTGATTCTGACCGAGGATTTTAAGTTCGTGCCGTTCCATCCGGGTATGGATGCCTGCGTCGATTACGCGTATCTGCATAGAAAAGACCTTCTCATAGACCTTTACAATCTGAAGCAGCGGGAGCTGGACGTCAAAGCGGCTCGGGCGGGTTACCTGCCGTCGTTGAGCCTGTCCGCTTCTACGAGCGGATCGGAACGGTTCAATCCGGGTTCGGACCACAACCACGATTATCAGGTCGGCCTTTCGGCGAGCTGGACTCTTTTTGACAGCGGCGTGACGCAAGCCGCCGTGGACAAGGCAAAGACGGCTCGAGATCAGGCGGAGCTGACGCTTGTGAAGGACAAGGAGGACGTCAGTTTCGCGGTGCGCGAGCTGTACTACAGTATGCGCGAGGCTGAACGGCGGTTCGCGGTGACGCGGGCGGCGGTCAGCGAAGCCGAGGAAGATTACTATATCGCCAGTGAAAAATACCGCGCGGGGCAGGGCATATTACTTGATATTATCGACTCTCAAGAGGCTCTGGCTACGGCGGAGTTGAATTTTAACAGCGCACAATACGATTACGCACGGTTCAAGGCGGCGGTGGAAAACGCGATGGGCTTAGGACTCGGCGAGGATCCGGGCATCGCCGATCCGGAGCGGACGGCGGAGCGCGAAGCGTTCTTCAGGGAGCGGGGCATCATTCCGAACGGTCCGCGAGCGTCGAGGGATTATCGCCGCGCGAAGGAAGTCATTGACGCAAACACGCCGGCGAAATGGGCGGAACAAGCCGCGAAAGAAGCGGCGGAAGCACAAGAGGGGAAGGGTGACAGATGAAAGGCATGGTAAAGGCGGCTGTCGCCGTCCTCGTCGTCGCGGTTGCGGCTTTCGGCGGCTGGCAGTGGTATCAAAGCAAACAGACGGCTACGGAGCAGGCGAAAGTTGAAACGGTCAAAGTGCGGAAAATGGATTTGAAGTCTACGGTCTCAGCGACGGGAACGCTTCGTCCGGTAGATTCCGTCGAGGTCAGCTCGAAAATCACGGCGCGTATTAGCTCCGTGCTGGTCAAGGAAAACGATCGCGTAAAGGCCGGACAGACGGTTGCGACGCTGGACGGTAAGGACTTCGAAGCAAAACATGAGCAGGCGCAATACAAGGTCGTCAATGCGAAGGCGAAATACGATCGCGTTTCGTATCTTTACAGTATCGGCGCGGATACGCAGGATGAGTACGAGGACGCTGTGTATAACTATGAAACGGCGTTGAGCGCGCTGGAGGTCACAGAGTCCGACCTTGCGGAAACGGTCATCACCTCGCCTATGGACGGCGTTGTTGTCGGCGAGCCTTTAACGCCGGGTACGATGGCGGTGCAGGGTAACTCGAACCCGACGGTTATCATGAGAATCGCCGATCTGTCGAGAAAACAGATTCGTGCGAAAATCGACGAGACGGATATCGGCAGCGTACGCGTCGGACAAAAGGCGACGTTCACAGTCGACGCGTTCCCGAAATCCACGTTCACGGCTACGGTTTCGAAAATTTCCCAGACGGATGTGACGAACAGTTGGGAAACGAATACTTCTTCTTCATCCTCTTCCTCCGTCAGCGTTGTCTATTATTATGTGACGCTGGATGTGGAGGATCCCGACAGCGTGCTTTTGCCGGGCATGACGGCGCAGGTCGAGGTTACGACTTCGGATCGGCCGGGCGTGCTTGCGCTCCCGATTGCCGCATTGAAGACGAATTCCAAAGGCGCTTATGTGGTTCTCGCGCAGCCGGACGGCTCCACGACGGAGCAGTCGGTTTCGACGGGTATCTACAGCGACGAATATGTTGAGATTGTGGACGGACTTTCCGAAGGCGACGAAGTTGTCAACAGCTATAAGGCGGCGGGCAAAAAGGCTTCTTCTGGCGGCGGGCAGCAGCCTCGGATGGGAGGCGGCAGAATGCCGCGTATGTGACGGAAGCGGGTGACGATATGGCGAAATATGTCATCGAGCTTTCCGGCATCAAGAAAATCTATCAGGTCGGCGGGCAGGAGGTTGCAGCGCTTGCGGGCATTGACCTCAACATCGAGAAAGGCGAGTTCGCCGCGCTGATGGGGCCGTCCGGCTCTGGCAAATCGACGCTGATGAATATCCTCGGCTGTCTCGATCGTCCGACGGTCGGTTCGTACAAACTGGACGGGCAGGAAGTCGCGACGCTTTCCGACGACGAGTTGGCGGTCACGCGAAATCGGCGTATCGGTTTCGTTTTCCAGAACTTCAATCTGCTTTCGCGTATCAGCGCGGCGGATAACGTTGCGCTTCCGTTGGTCTATGCCGGCGTCGGGCGCAGGGAACGTGAGGAAAAAGCGAAAAAAATCCTTGACGCGGTAGGACTCGGTGATCGAGCCGAGCATCAGCCGAACGAGCTTTCCGGCGGTCAGCGGCAGCGCGTCGCGATTGCGCGGGCACTGGTCAACGACCCGCATATCATCATGGCGGACGAGCCGACAGGCAACCTCGACACGAAATCGACGAAAGAAATCATGGAGATTTTCGAGGGACTCCATCAGGAAGGACGCACGATTATCCTCGTCACCCACGAGCCGGACATCGCCGCCTGCGCGAGCCGTCAGCTCCTCGTGCGCGACGGCTTGATTACGCGCGACGCGGGCAGGGGCGAGGTCATGGATATCGTATGAGGAGGGAGCAAGGTGTTATTCACAGAAAGCGTGCGCATCGCGATCAATGCGCTTTTTGCCAATAAGCTGCGCTCGCTCCTGACGATGCTCGGCATCATCATCGGCGTCGGCGCTGTTATCGCGATGGTGGCTGTCGGTATGGGCGTTACGCAGCGTGTGACGGATTCCATTGCGAGCCTCGGCAGCAACATGTTGATTATCCGCCCGGGCGCGTCGATGTCCGGCGGTCTTCGAGGCGCGGCAGGCTCGCGTACCACGCTGAAGTACGAGGACGCCACAGCCATCAAGAAGAAAATCAAGGACGTCGACTACGTTTCCCCGACGGTACAGAAAAACTATCAGGTCGTTTACGGCAATCAGAACTGGAACACCTCGGTCACGGGCGTGACGCAGGAATATATGTCCATTCGCGATCTCAAGATCACGACGGGCTCTTTCATCACGGAAGACGATATGAATACGCGGAACCGTGTTGCGGTCATCGGCATGACCGTCGCGTCGAATCTTTTCGGCGAGGCGAATCCTGTAGGAAAAACGATTCGCGTCAATAACCAACCTTACCGAGTGATCGGCGTTTTGGAGAGCAAAGGGCAGTCTTCGGTTGGGCAGGACCAGGACGATGTAGTTATTGTGCCTCTGACTACAGCGATGGATCGACTTTTGGCCATCACCTATGTGCAAACCATCAACGTGCAGGTGTCCAGTCAGCAGAAGATGGATGATGTGCAAAGGGACATCGAGACGTTGCTTCGTCAGCGCCATCACTTGACAGGCGGCAAGGATGATGACTTTCAGGTGCAGAATCTGACGAGCCTCATGTCCACGATGAATGAGACAACGACGATGTTGACCCTGTTCCTTGGAAGCATTGCGGCTATTTCGCTAATCGTCGGCGGTATTGGCATCATGAACATAATGATGGTTTCCGTTACGGAGCGTACACGGGAGATTGGTATTCGCAAGGCGTTAGGAGCGACGTTCAAGGACATCATGACGCAGTTCTTGATTGAATCGGTGGTCATTGGCGTCATCGGCGGCGTTCTTGGCATCATCTTCGGCATCGCCGCGGCGCAGGCCATCTCGAAATTCGGTGACTTCCAGACGGTCATTACCGTCTCGCCGATTTTGTTGTCCTTCGCGTTTTCCGTCGGGATCGGCCTCTTCTTCGGAATCTATCCGGCAAGAAAAGCCGCGCTGCTCGATCCTATCGAAGCGCTGAGATATGAATAAGAAACGAACAAGCTGCTGCGTGCGCAAATTCCGAACGCAGCATTTTTATTGTGCAACGGTACTGTTACAAGACGATTTTTCGATAGAAATAAGCAATGAAGTACAGTGTATGTAACTTTCCGGTAAAGAATTATAAAAAAAAGTTAGAAAAAAAGGATATTTTTGCAGTATGTCGAATACATAATTGTTACAAAATCTTAAAATAGGGGGAAGTGGCAGCGTGGCAAGTTTTGAAAATATACGTGACAAGCGGGTTGTCGGATCCTCGGCGGTGCATTTGCTGTCAATGGCGGTTTTACTGTTTATTTTTTGGATGCTTCTTTCGGGGAATACGCAGCCGAAATTTTTGACTTATGGTGTTTTGACCGCAATCGTTGCGACATGGGTCACCTATCCTCTTCTTTTGGTTCCGAATGCGGACGATACGAAGCGGTATTTTGTGTTTGGAATTAATCCCATAAAGCTAATGGCATATGCCGTATGGCTGTTTTGGCAGCTCGTTTTGGCGAATATCGA
>JAEERZ010000289.1 GCA_016286075.1 Selenomonadaceae bacterium | reverse complement strand
CCTCGAAACCGAACCAATTCCGATTTTTCTCATCGTGCATCGCAAACGCGCTGAAACGGTCCGTGAAGTCGTAGCGCACGCCGTAGCGCCGCATATCCTCGGTCAGACTTTGGGTATACCGGAGCATGACCTTGTCGGTGACATACTTACCTATTTGTACATTATACGCCTCAATCGTCGACTTGTCTGCCCCTTTTTCACCTTTTTCGAAAGTTCCCGTCGATAAAGTGAATTCATCCAGCTGCAGAAGGTCCCGGATCGCGTTCTGCACCTCGCCCAAAACGCTCATCTGAAGTCCCGCCAAGAGCAGCGCGTTCCGCTGGGCCTCTGCTGAGTCTTGGCTTCCGTTCTTCGTGGAAGCGCCCCGGAAAGTCAGCATCCGCAAGATTTCCTGCTGGCCCATTTCCGGACTCGACGTCAACGTAAATTTCATCTGCTGTACCGGCCCGTCGATGCCCAACATGATCCGCGTGCGGTTCATGCGGGTCACAGCCTTGAACGTGACGCTGGGCAGGAACGTGTCCACCTGATTGAAATACGCCTCTCCCTCCACGATGCGGAAGGAAGTCTGCAAATACTGCACTCTGCCGCGTCGGACGGAAATCGTCCCGGACTGCTGCGGATGACGGGTGGTTCCGCCGAAATGCGCCGAACCCATAATCCAGAGGTCGTAAAGCCCCGCGCTGTAAAAATGCGTATGTTTGCCGATTTCAATTCCGAAATCCAAGATGACGTTCGGCAATTCCCCTTCGCTTTCGGGAATGGTCGGAATCGAAATCAGCACGTCATCGACCGCTAACCGTCCCGTCAGCTTCGGCAGCCGGCGCCCAAAAATCTCGCCCTCACGCAAATCAATAGAGGCCGTGACCGGTCCCGTAAAATACGGCGAAGCGATTTCCAGCTTGTCCGCGTCAATATTCAGGCCGTAATCCACAGGGATCTGCCCATCCAGACGCATGGAGCCGCTGATTTTGAAAGTCCCTTTCCCCATTCGTCCCGAAGCCTGATCCTCCACGGCAATGGTATCGCCTTCCATGCGGAGCCCCATGTTGAGCTCCGTCACGGGAATCCGCAGCGATCTCAGCTTCACCGATCCGTCCTTGACGCGAAGGATTCCGTCAAAGGTCGGAGCCGCCAGCGAACCGCCGACGACCACATTGCCGTCCGTCTCGCCCATGGCCCATTCCACTTCATTGGAAAGAAGCGGCAACAGTCCCATGTCGGCGTCGTCCAGTGAAAGGCGCAGATTGATCCTGTCCTGCTCGGAAAGCTCCTCACCCTTTTCCGCCATGAACGCCTTCAGCGGGAGCATACCCGAGGCGCTGGCGCGATACGTCTTCGCGCCCTCCGCTTTCGTAGCCACGATCTGCTCCAACTCCACTACGCTGCCGCGCAGATGAATAAGGCCCGTCAGCGAATCAAAGGTCGAACCGCGAACGCCGCCGTCCGTTATGGTCAAGGACGCGTCCGCCAGCGGATGCTCCACAGTGCCGCCAAAATCCGCTTCCAAATCCAGCGTGCCCACGACCTCCGTGTTCAGCCCCGCCAAGGCGGAGAACAGGCCCGCCTGTATTCTTTGCGCGGAAACCCGCCCGCCAATTTCCCCGTCAAGATCGACGGTTCCCGCGGCGGCCAGCATGCCCGCGCCTTGATGCCCCTCAAAACGGTGCAGCGTCACTACGCGACCCAAAAGCCCCGCCTCCAGCGAAACGTCCGTCAGTGGATAGCCGCGCAAATCCCCTTCCGTCAATACGCCCCGGAGCGAAGCCCGGGGTACCGACATCGTGCCGCCGATTTCGATATCCGCGTTAATCCGCCCATGGACAGCGTCATTCTTCACATTAGCCACGGCCAGCATGGCGGCAAGGTCGCCCTGTTCCACCTTCACCCGGCCCGTCATCCGTTCGTCGCCCAAATCCACGACCATCCGCATGGAATAATCGCCGCCGTTCTGCCGGAACGCGAAGGGGTTCAATTCGAGGCGGGAACCGCGCAGATGCACTTCGCCTGCAGCATCCGTGATTGTCGCTCCGTTCAGCGTCAACGATGGAGCCGTAAGTTTTCCGTCAAAAACCGGTTCGTCCAGCGTGCCTAAGATTTTTCCGCCAAATACGCCGTGCCCCTCGATCGGGTACGGCAGCATTTTCTCAAAACGCCGCAAATCGACGTCGTGAACCTGCACGACCATATTCAATGCCCGCGTCTCTATTGTCACCGTGCCGTTCAAATCCATATCGACGAGCGGCGAATAGATATGGAAATCGTGCACCGTCAGCACGCCGTCCTTGAGCGTATAATCGCCCTCCATGCCGGACAAGAGATATCCCCTGTAACTGCCCCGATGGGAACTGATATAGCCCACCACCGAAGGATTGTCCAACGTGCCCGTCACAGTAATGATATTGTCGATATCGCCGGTAATCGGCTGATCCGGCGCCACAAGGGCCGCGAAATCCTCCAACCTCGCTCCCACGGTATCAATCTGAAGATTAACGCGCCGTTCTCCGGTCAGCCCGACGACGCCCTTCGCCAGCCAAGTGATCTTGCCGCCGTTCTCCATGGAGAAGGAATCGATGCGCACGCCGTCCAGATTCCCGCTGACGGCGCCGTGCAGCGTCCGATATGGCTGCTTGAAAAGCTGGCCGTCAACGGCGTAAAACTCCGCCGCCACCGCGGGATTGTCCACGGATCCGCGCACCGTACCGCCGAGATTGGAAATGCCCGCCATGTCAAAGCCGGGATCTATG
>JAEERZ010000288.1 GCA_016286075.1 Selenomonadaceae bacterium | reverse complement strand
GGCTTTATGCTGGCTTTGCAGTTTCGTATCGCCATGGACCAGAAAGCTTCCCTTCCGTATCAGCGAGTAGAAGAGTTGTCTGCACGGCTGATTGAAACGGAGAAAGAACGGGATGCCCTGCAGGAAAAAGTGGCGAGCATGCAGCAGGCCCAGTCCGCTCCCGGCAATAAGGAAGAAGAGCAACTGATGAAAGAGCTTCGGCTGCGTTCCGGCCTGACGTCTTTGACGGGGCCCGGCGTCATCGTGACGATTGACGACAGCAAGATCAAGTCCAAAGCGGGCGAAAACCAAAATCTTTATATCATCCATGACGACGATTTATTGAAGGTAATCAACGAGCTCCGGGCGGCGGGAGCCGAGGCGATTTCCGTCAACGGCCAGAGGCTTATGGCGACTTCGGAGATTCGCTGCGCGGGACCGACGCTTTCCGTAAACAATGTGCGTTCCGCACCGCCTTATGAGATTCGCGCTATCGGCGACAGCGCGACGTTGGAGAGCGCGCTTCGGATGCGCGGCGGTGTGATGGAGACGCTGCAGGTTTGGGGCATTCAGTTGGAGGTCAAGGCGGCTCAAGACATCGTCGTCCCCGCATATAAAGGCGCCGCGAAATTCAGCTTCGCGAAAGAAGCGGAGGAGGCGGCGTCATGATACTTGCATTGGTAGGTCTTGGCGTCGGACTGATTTTGGGAAGTCTTTGCCCGCTGACGATCCCGGTCACGTATTCCAAGCTTTTTTCCGTGGCCCTGCTTGCCGGTCTTGACTCCGTTTTCGGCGGCTTCCGTTCGGCATTGGACGATCGGTTCGACAATATGGTCTTTATGTCGGGTTTTTTTGTCAACGGTCTTTTGGCGGCTTTTCTTGTCTACGCGGGGGACCGCCTCGGGATCGACCTTTACTACGTCGCCCTCTTGGCGTTCGGTCTTCGAATCTTTCAGAATCTTGCCATCATCAGAAGGTATTATTTGAAAAAACGCAGATAAAGCGCGGATAAAAAGCAGACTTGCATGAAATTCTCTTTCATAGTAAAATGTGAGGGATAAAGACGAATTTAATTCCATGCGCGGTTTCGCGCGGTAGTTATAGGGCGGTTTTGCTCGGCGTGGAGGGGTATTTGTGATTGAACTGGACGACACGGTAATCAATGATATGGCAAAGATTAAAGTAATCGGTGTGGGCGGCGGCGGTTCCAACGCTATCGACCGCATGATTTCTTCCGGTCTCAAGGGCGTTGAATTTATTGCCATCAATACGGATGCGCAGGCGCTGATGAAGTCTTTGGCACCGAAACGGCTGCAGATCGGCGAGAAACTAACCCGCGGACTTGGCGCGGGCGCGCGTCCTGAGATCGGCGCCGCTGCGGCCGAGGAGAGCCGCGACGAGATTATTGCCGCGGTGACCGGTGCGGATATGGTGTTCATCACCGCAGGCATGGGCGGCGGAACCGGAACGGGCGCGGCTCCTGTCGTGGCGGAGTGCGCGCGGGAAGCGGGCGCTTTGACGGTGGGCGTCGTCACGAAGCCGTTTAAATTTGAAGGAAAACGGCGGATGCAGAATGCGGAAATGGGCATCCTCAATCTGAAAGACGCCGTCGATACTATTATCACGATTCCGAACAATCAGCTTTTGCAGATTGTCAGCCGCAACACCCCGATGATGGAAGCCTTCCGTATCGCGGATGACGTTCTGCATCAGGGCGTGCAGGGTATTTCCGATCTTTTGGTGGTACCCGGTTTGATTAACCTTGATTTTGCCGACGTGCAGTCTATTATGAAGGGAACCGGGACGGCGTTGATGGGAATCGGCGAGGGTACCGGAGAAAGCGCGGCGGCGGACGCGGCGCGCGAGGCGGTGACTTCCCCGCTTCTGGAGACGTCCATCGAAGGCGCCCACGGCGTGTTGCTGAACTTCACGGGATCCATGGACAAATTGAGCATTTACGACGTCAACGAGGCCGCGGCGGAGATCGAGGAAATGGTTCATACCGACGCGAACATCATTTTCGGCGCGGCGTTCGACGATACCCTTGGCGATACGGTACGAGTTACGGTCATCGCCACAGGTTTTGACATGGAAGAGGAGACGATCGGCGTCGAATCGAAGCAAAACAAGGAAGCGGAGCAGCAGGATGACCAGACGGAGGAGCAGCCGGCACAGCAGCAACCGCAGCCGGTGATGCCGACGAATTTTGATTCGCTCACGATTCCCGATTGGCTTCGCCACAGTTGATCCGAAGATTTGCCGCGCTGTGAAAGACGGCGGATGATTTCGGCGCGGCGGGATATCCCGCCGCGCCTTTCTGTTTTATCTAAAGATTCTCGGAGGAATCGTCATGAAACGATATACTTCGCTCCTGCTTTTGGCCTTTGTGCTCGTGCTTGGCACGGTAATCGGCGCCACGTTCCTTTCAGGTTACGCCGACCGCACGCCGGCCCTCTCGGAGCGGACGGTGACGGTATATACGACAATGCCGCCGGAACAGGCGGGGCTTTTGGCTTCCGAATATGAGAAGGAGAAAAAGGTCGGCGTCCGTTTTGTTCCGATGACGGGGGATGAGCTTGCGGCGCGATTGAAGAAAGAGGGCGCCGAGCCCAAGGCGGATTTGGTGCTTGCGGAGGGCAGCGTCATGCGAAAAGCCGCCGCAATGGGAGCTTTCGTTCCGTATTTTTCGGAGTGCACGGATTCCGTGGCGGATTCCTTCAAGGACGAGGAAGGTGCCTGGACGGGCGTTTGGTACGACCCCGTCGTTTTCTGTATGAACA
>JAEERZ010000287.1 GCA_016286075.1 Selenomonadaceae bacterium | reverse complement strand
CCAGCGCTTCGAGGCCGATCTGGCCCTCGCCGATTTTCGCGTGGCGGTCCTTATGGCTGCCCCGCGGATTCAGACTGTCGTTCAGATGTACGGCAAACAGGCGGTCGAGACCGATCACGTCGTCGAACTCCGCCAGCACGTCGTCGAGGTGGTCCACCACGTCGTAGCCGCCGTCCCAGATATGGCAGGTGTCGAGACAGACGCCCACATGGTCGGAAAGCTCCACCCGATCGAGAATCGCCCGCACCTCGGCGAAGGTCTTGCCGATTTCCGAGCCTTTGCCCGACATGGTTTCCACCAGCACCGTCGTGTGCTGCGTCGGGCGGAGCACCGCGTTCAGCAGCGCCGCGCAAAGCTCGATGCCCGTCTGCGTTCCCTGTCCGACGTGGCTGCCCGGGTGGAAATTGTAATAATTTCCCGGCGTGAATTCCATGCGGCGGAGGTCGTCCGCCATCGTCTCCCGCGCGAAGGTCCGCAGACTGTCTTTCTCCGCGCAGGGATTCAGCGTATAAGGCGCGTGCGCGACGAGGCGCACGATTTTATTCTTCTTGGCGAAGGCGAGAAACGCGTCCACGTCCTTCGGGTCGATTTCCTTCGCCTTGCCGCCGCGCGGGTTGCGCGTAAAGAAGGCGAAAACGTCCGCGTTCAGTTCCTTCGCTTCCTTCCCCATGGCGAGATACCCGCCCGAGGACGAAAGATGATTTCCGATATGCAGCGATTCCATGCGGTATTTCTCTCCTATCGTTTCATGTAATGCTCCTCTATTGTAGCAAATCCCGCGCGGATTGTCGAAGGATTTATTTTCGAGGGTAAATTAAAAACGCGCCGCCCGTTTTGGGCAGCGCGTTTTAATATGCCGGTTCAGGTTAGGCCGGAAGTTCCTCCGGAGGGAAGTCGTTCGGGCCTTCATTGGAGAGGCCGAGGCGTTTCAGGATTTCGAAGTCGCCCTTGATGGTGGTGCCGCTGGTGGTCAGCATGTCGCCGGTGATGGTGGCCGACGCGCCCGCGAGGAACGCCGTCGCGCCGTTTTCCGGCAGCACCTTTCGACCGGCGGCGAGGCGGATATTCGCTTCGGGGTTGATGAAGCGGAAGAACGCGATGGTGCGCAGCACGTCTTTCCCGTCGATTTGCGGGCGGTCTTCAAGGGCGGTGCCCTTGATCGGCATCAGCGCGTTGATGGGAATCGACTCGATGCCGAGTTCCGCGAGGCTGATCGCCATGTCGAGGCGGTCGTCCCAGTTTTCGCCCATGCCGATGATGCCGCCGGAGCAGACGCACATGCCTTCCTGCTGCGCGATCTTGATGGTGCGGATCTTGTCGTCGTAGGTGTGGGTGGTGCAGATCTGCGGGAAGAAGCGCCGCGACGTCTCGATGTTGTGATGGTAGCTGGTGACGCCCGCCGCGCGCAGACGGCGGAACTGCTCGGCGTCAATGAATCCCATCGACGTGCAGAGCTCGATGGTCAGCGTCCGATGCATTTCCTCGAAGGCCTCGATGGCCAGGTCGAATTCCTTGCCCTTGCAGGCGCGTCCCGCCGTGACAATCGCGAAACGGTTCACCCCCGCCTCCTGGTTTTTTTTCGCGGCGGCGATGATCTCCTCCTTCGGCAGGAAGTTGTACTCGTCGATGCCGGTCTTGTGGCAGGCGGCCTGCGCGCAGTATTTGCAGTTTTCCGGGCAGCGGCCGCTGCGACCGTTGATGATCGTGCAGAGGTCGATGTGGTTCTTGCGGAAATGCTTCTGGATCGCGCCCGCGCCCTTTTGCAGTTCCTCCAAATCGCTGTCGAGGAAAATGGAAAGGTCGTCGCCGCGTTTTACGCGGTGGCCGCGGATGATTTTTTCCGCCAATTCGGGAATAGTATTGCTCATACGGATGGAAACCTCTTTTCATATTTATATGGTGAAGTTTCCAACATTATACGGCAGGCGGAAATTTTCGTCAACTATAAAAATGTAATTGGTTTACAAAGAAATACGTCGGACGCGAAGCCCATTGCTTTTCGGGGAAATCTACATTATATTAACCTCATAGACAACAAAAAGGAGATGGCAAAATGCGGACGTGGAAAAAAAGAGTATTGTCTCTCGCGCTGGCGGCGGGCGTCGTTGTCGGCGGCACGGCGGAGGCGATGACGTTGGACGAAGAGCAGCAGCTGGACGTCCTTTCGGCGCAGAACCAGATCTGGGAGAAGAATATGTCCATCGAGGAGGCGGTCGCGCAGGACGGGAAATTCGCCGTGACCGACCTCGACCACAACGGGCGAATGGAGATTCTTTTCACGACGACCATCGGCGAAGAAGAATTTGTGGAAACGTGGGGCTACGAGGTCAACCGGACGGGCGACGGCGCTTCCCTGCTCCAGTTCCTGAACGGCTCGAACACCACGCAGATCGGGCAGTCCGACGTCCGCATGTATTTCGCCTGTCAGATACTCAAGCGCCATTACATTTTCGAGACAGCGCGATGGACGCCGTCCATGGAAGGCGGCTGGGCGCGGGAAGGAAAACTGGTCGGCCTGTGTTTGGAGGACGGCGTCGTCCGGCAGGAGTCGCTCGGTCACTTTTTCGAGGCCCATGAAAAACGCGACCTGCCGCCGGTGGAAATCCTCTATTCCGACAGCAAATCGAACCGGATCGACGAAGCGGCCTACAAAAACCTCGCCCGTAAACGCTACGACGGATACCATGTCTTTGCGGTCAAAATGGGATGGACGTCCGTCACGGAGCTCGCGAAAGCGATGGGCGATCCAAAGAAAGTGCG
>JAEERZ010000286.1 GCA_016286075.1 Selenomonadaceae bacterium | reverse complement strand
GATAACTATAAACGAAACGTTACAAAACCTCACCCACCGTCTTCGACGGTCCCCGAAACAGTCCACTGGACTGTTTCGCCCCAAAGGGGAGGGGAAAGTTCCTTTTTACTTAAAATCTACGAACTCATTTATGCGTGCCCCGCCCTTTGTCATCGGCTCCACGAAGCTCCTATGGATATGCAGCACGATGACCCGCGGGCCGTTTGCGGCCAGCGCCTTGTCGAAAGCCGCCGCGAAGTCGTCCGGCGTCGATACCTCTTC
Organism: Selenomonadaceae bacterium; assembly: GCA_016286075.1. Lineage (GTDB taxonomy): Bacteria > Bacillota > Negativicutes > Selenomonadales > Selenomonadaceae > RUG12372. Next base: position 2,520 of record JAEERZ010000286.1, on the reverse strand, counting down.
CGCCTCAATGCCGAAGCTCTTCGCGTAGCCCACGTAATCCATCGCGTAGTCGAACTCGCAGGCCGTATAGCGTTCGTCGTAGAAGACTTTTTGCAGCTGACGGATCATGCCGAGGCTGGTATTGTCCACGATCAGGGAAATCACCGGCAGACCGAGCCGCGCAATCGTGTAATATTCGCTGCCCGTCATCTTGATGCCGCCGTCCCCCGCGACGTGAATTACGCGGCGCGATTTCCCGAAGGCGCACTGTGCGCCCATCGCCGCAGGCAGCCCGAATCCCATCGTGCCGAGCCCGCCGGAAGTCAGCCAGGTACGCGGCTCGTCGATATGAAGATGCAGGGCGCACCACATCTGATGCTGGCCCACGTCCGTCGCGAAAGCGAAGGGCTTCCCCGCCGTCGCCCGCGCTACATGATGCAGCGCCCAGGGCAGCGTCAGCCGCGTCACGTTGTAATCGTAAGCGTACTCGTCGCGCCATTCCTCGATGCGGTCCCACCACGAATCGAGATTCGTAACGGGCTTCCGCTTCATCAACAGGTCGAGGATCGTCTTCATATCGCCCGCCAGCCCGATGGAGCTCGCGATATTTTTATCGATCTCCGCCGGGTCGATGTCGATATGGATGAATTTCGTGTTCTTCGTGTATTTGTCGAGATTGCCCGTCTGCCGGTCGGCAAAACGGCTTCCCACGGCGATAATCAAGTCCGCCGCCGCGATGGCGTTGTTCGCCGCCTTCTTGCCGTGCATGCCGGCGAAACCCAAAAGCTGCGAATGATTATGCGGCAGCGCGCCGATGCCCATCAGCGTCTCGGCGACGGGGAAATGGTATTTCTCGACGAACTTCTGGAATTCCTTCGACGCGTTGGCGGAAATGACGCCGCCTCCCGCGATGACCACGGGCCGCTTCGCGTGCAGCATCACGTCCTCGGCCTCCGCCGCGCAAATCAAGAAGTCAGCGTCCGGCTTATGGTGCTGCTTCTTTGTCGGCTCCTCCGGCGCATAGTCCACCTCCGCGAAAAACACGTTCCGCGGCACGTCGATCAGCACCGGGCCGGGCCGTCCCTTCCGCGCAATGGCAAACGCCTCCCGCAGGGCGGGCACGAGGTGCTTCGGGTCCTTGATCTTGAAATTGTGCTTCGTGACGGGCATGGTCACGCCGACGATGTCCGTCTCCTGGAACGCGTCGCGGCCCAAAAGCGCGGTGTCCACCTGCCCGGTGATGGCCACCATCGGAATCGAATCCATGAAGGCCGTCGCGATGCCCGTCACCAGATTCGTCGCGCCCGGCCCGGAGGTCGCGATGCAGACGCCGACCTTCCCGCTGGCGCGCGCGTATCCGTCCGCCGCGTGAGCCGCGCTCTGCTCGTGGGTCACGAGGATATTCTTGATGCGCTTGTCGTCGCGGAGCGCGTCATACAGCGGCAAGATCATACCGCCCGGATAGCCGAAGACCGTATCGATCCCCTGCTCCGCCAAACACTCGACAACCGCCTGCGCGCCTTTCATATCGCTTTCCCCTTTCCTACCGATTACGAGCGAATCAGCAGCCCGTCCTCGTCCTCAAACTTGTTCTGGCAAATCTTGACCAGGTCGATAATCGTGCCGATGCCAAAAAGACCGCCGGTCAAGAGAAACAGCACGCCGCCTTTCCAGCGCCCCACATAGAAACGATGAAGCCCGGAAAGCCCGAGAAAACCGATAATACAAAGCAGCATCACCGTGTCGCGCTTGTACTGCGAAGTAAACGCCGTGGAACAGGCGGGGCAGATCGTCTCTCCGGGGTAAAGCTCCCTGCCGCAATTTGGACAAAACATAAGTATCCTCCCTATCCTTTATCTTCCATCACAGACGATCGAGAATCGCCTGCGTCATACTTTCCGTGTTCGCCTTCTTGAAGCCTTCCGCCCAAAGGTCGGGCGTGCGGTAGCCGTCCTCCAGCGCCTTCGAGCAGGCATCCTCCACCGCCTTCGCCGCCGCTTCCTCTTTCAGCGAATAGCGGAGCAGCATCGCGGCGGAAAGAATCGTGCCGATGGGGTTCGCGATGCCCTTGCCCGCGATATCCGGCGCGGAGCCGTGAATCGGCTCGAACAGGCTCGTCTCCTCGCCGATGCTCGCGCTGGGCATCATGCCGATGGAGCCGCCGATGACCGCCGCCTCGTCGCTCAGGATGTCGCCGAAAAGGTTGCCCGTGCAGATCACGTCGAACTGCGTCGGGCGCACCGCAAGCTGCATCGCGCAGTTGTCCACATAGAGATGGTCGAGGGCCACGTCTTTGTAATCCTCATGCACCTTCTCCACCGTGCGCCGCCAGAGCCGAGACGTCGCCAGCACGTTCGACTTGTCCACCGACGTGACCTTGCCCCGCCGAAGCTTCGCCGTCTCGAAAGCGAGCCGCGCGATGCGGTCCACCTCCGGCACCGAATAATTTTCGAGGTCCCAGGCGCGCTCCGCGCCGTCCTTCATTTCCGCCTCGCAGCGATCACCGAAATAGATGCCGCCGATCAGCTCGCGCACGATTAC
>JAEERZ010000285.1 GCA_016286075.1 Selenomonadaceae bacterium | reverse complement strand
CTTGCCCAGATGCTTGCTCATATAGTAGCGGCCGATAATCTCGTCGCAGACGACCGCGTCGATGCGGCCGTTCTCCAGATCCATAAAGGCGGAGAGATAATCCTGATACTTCTTGTATTCCTTGAACGTGCCGGTCAGTTCCTTATTGCCATCCAGATAATCCTCGATGGTGCCGCCGCCGCTCTGGGTTGCGACAATCTTGCCCGCCAACGTCGACTCGCCCTTGATGTCCTCGTTCTTGCCCGCCGCGCGGAAGATGATGAAGCGGTTGTTCATGTAAGGATCGCTGAACAGAATATTTTCTTTGCGCTTCTCGGTGATATCGAGGCCGTTCCACAGCATATCCACGCGGCCGCTCTTCAGCTCCGCCTCTTTGCTGGCCCAGTCGATGGGCTTGAACTCCACCTTCGTATTCAGGCGCTTCGCTGCCTCCGTCGCAAGATCGATGTCAAAGCCGACAATCTTGTTGTTCTCGTCCACAAATCCCATGGGCGGGAAATTGTCGTCAAGTCCAAGCACGATCGGCTTCGTAGCCTCTTTCTTCTCCGCCGGTTTCTGCCCGCCGCCGCAGCCGACCAAGAGACCGCAGGCAAGCGCCGCCAGCATAAGCACCGCAAATAACTTCTTCATGTCTTTCCCTCCATCCAAATTGTGCGCCGTTTTTTCTTGCAGTGATACACTGACGCACCGAAAATATTATATCGAAAGTGCCGCCGTTTTGCAATAGACGGCTCATAAACACTGTTAAAAGAAAAACGACGCTCCAAAAAGGAACGCCGTTTATTAACGATATTTAATTCCCTTACTCCTCGTCCCCCTCGACCGGCTCGAATTTCGCACGAATGAACAGGCAGACGCCTGCGAGCAGAACGATACTTGTCGCGAGCCCGGCGAAGCCGTTTTTCGTGAATCCGTCCACGACATAACCGATGAAAGAGCAGCCGGAGACGACCAGCACATAAGGAATCTGCGTGCTCACATGATCGATGTGGTTGCACTGCGCCCCCGCCGACGCGAGGATGGTCGTGTCGGAAATCGGCGAGGCATGGTCGCCCGCCACCGCGCCGGACAATACTGCCGCCACCATCAACACCAACATTCCATATTGCTCAACCCCAACAATGGCCACCGCAATCGGAATCAGGATGCCGAAGGTACCCCAGGACGTTCCCGTGGAAAAGGCAAGGAATCCGGCCACGACGAAGAATATCGCAGGCAGGAAAAGCCCCACCGAAGAATTCAGCTGTACAAGCTGGCCGACGTAACCGCCGAGATTCAAATACTTGTCGCTGACGATGCCCGACATGGTCCACGCAAGGCAGAGGATAAAGACCGCCGGAACCATAGCCTTGAATCCCTGGACGAAACTTTCACAGAACTGGTCGAAACGAAGCACGCCACGCAAAAGATACAGGAGCGCGATAAACACAAAAGCAATGAATGAACCGAGCACCAGCGATTTCGCCGAATCGCAATCGGCAAAGGCGTCGGCAACGGATTTCCCTTCCATGATCCCGCCGGTATAAAGCATGCCGAATACGCAGGCGCAGATCAGAACGACAATCGGGAGCATCAGGTCAAGCACCGTTCCCTGGCCAATCATCGTATTGTTTGTTTGTGCTGTATCTTCCGCATATTCTTGGGAAACGACGAATTGTTCACGATTCTTACGGACAGCCTCGCCCATCGTCGAGAAGTCCCGTCCTGTCCACGCGATGAACAGCATAAAGAGCATCGTCAGAATCGCATAAAGATTCACGGGGATCGTCCGCAGGAACAGCGTGAAACCGTCGATAGTAGTCCCCTCCGGCAGGGAAGAACCCACCGCCGCCGCCCAGCTCGAGACCGGAGCGAGAATGCAAACGGGCGCCGCCGTCGCATCGATAATATAAGCGAGTTTTGCCCGCGAGACCTTGAACCGGTCGGTAATCGGCCGCATGACCGTGCCCACCGTCAGGCAGTTGAAATAATCGTCGATAAAGATGATGATGCCGAGAAGCGCCGTCAGGAAAAGCGCGCTGCGCTTACCGTGGATTCGCTCTCCCGCCCATCTGCCGTAAGCCTCCGTCGCGCCGGAACGCGAAATCGCCGCGACGAGAATGCCGAGGACGACGAGGAACACGAGGATATTGACGTTGCCGCCGACCTTTTCCTCCATGACCGCAAACATCGTCAAAATCGCCTGAATGACGTTGAAATTGGAATACAGCATCGCCCCGGAGAAAATGCCGATCAGAAGCGACATATATACTTCCTTCGTCGCCAATGCCAGCACAATCGTCAAAATCGGGGGAAAAACAGACCATATCGTCTCCGCCATGAAAATTCCCTGCTTCCTTTAGTTTATTTCACTACAATATTGACAAGCTTGCCCGGTACCGCGATGACCTTGACGACGGTCTTGCCCTCGGTGTACTGCTGCACCTTCGGCTGCGCCAACGCCGCTTTTTCCATCGCCGTCTTGTCCAGCTCCGCTGGGACGACGATGCGGTCGCGAACCTTGCCGTTGATTTGCAGCACGATCTCGACCTCGTTCTCCTTCATGGCCTCCTCGTCGTAGGTCGGCCACTTCTGCGCGTGAACGCTGCCCTCGCCGCCAATCTCGCTCCACATCTCCTCCGTGATGTGTGGTGAAAACGGCGCCAACAGCTTGACGAGCCCCAGCACCACCTCGCGGATCAGCCCCGCGTTCACGTTCTCAACCTCCTGGAACGTGTACAGCTCATTGACCAGCTCCATGATCGAGCTGATGGCCGTATTAAAGGTGAAGCGGGTCTCCACG
>JAEERZ010000284.1 GCA_016286075.1 Selenomonadaceae bacterium | reverse complement strand
TCCGCCTTCGCTCCTTCCAGGAGCGAAACAGAAACCACGCCGCCGCGCCGTACGAAGGCCAAGTCCTCGCTGGCCGACAACAGGCGCTCCGAAAGCGCGACGTCGACGCCAACTTTTTCCATTAAGTCGACGTACTCGCTTCGTGCCACGCGCACCACCGTCTTCTTTGCTCCGAGATGTTTCGAAAGCAAAGCCAGCATCAGGTTCAGCTTGTCGTCCTCCGTCAGGCAGATTACCGCATCCGCCTCACCAACGCCCTCTTCCGTCAAAAGGTCGATGTCGGTACCGTCCCCATAGAGCACCATCACACCCGCAAGCCGTTCCGACGCCCTCCGGCACCGTTCCCTATCCTTCTCGATCAGCTTCACGCGTACCCCGTGCTCTGCCAATCGCGCTGCCAACACGCGACCCGTGCGCCCCGCGCCGATAATCACCGCCCGCAAAAGCTGGCGCGCATCCTGTTTTGTCAAGTCCTCACTGAACTTCTCGATATTCTCCGTCTTACCGATAAAAAACACATTGTCCACCGGAAGCAGCTTATCGTCGCCATGCGGGATAATCATTTGGTGGTTGCGGAAAATCATGCCGGCCAGCACGGAAGGCGGCAGCGTAAGATCTTTCAGTGCGAGATTCGCATACGGCGAATCCGGCGTCACTTTCGTCTCAAAAAGCCGCACTTTACCCTCGGCAAAATCTTCCACGTTCAACGCCGATGGCGTTATCAGAATGCGATAAATTTCCATTGCCGTGATATATTCGGGATTCAGCAACAGGTCGATATCGAAATTCTCCTTCACATATTCCTTCGCGCTGGTCAGGCATTCCGTGTCGCGGATGCGCGCCGCCGTGTGCTGGATGCCGTGCTTTTTCGCCAGGATGCAGGCCACCATGTTCACTTCGTCCTGCGCCGTCACCGCAATCAGGATATCCGAACCGCGCACGTCGGGATCGTTCATCGTAATCGGGCTCGCGCCGTTCGCCGCGATGGTCAGCACGTCCAATGTATTCTTCGCCGCTTCCAGACGTGTCTCGTCCCGGTCGATAACCACCACGTCGTTCTGCTCCCCCGACAGGAGCTCGGCAATGCTGTATCCTAATTTCCCGGCGCCCACGATCACGATGCGCATAAAAAAACCTCCTAATAAAAACAAATTCCCGCTGGATATTATAACGCAAAAGCGTTTATAATAGAAGCAAAAATCATCGCTTTCAAAGGAGCTGTCTCATGAACAAAAAAAATATTTTGCTCGCCTTGCTGGCCATTTCCCTCATCCTCACCGGCGTCTCCATCCGCACCTTCAGCTTCACGGAAATCAACTTGGGCGACCTCGCAATCCTGACCGTCCTCTCCGCCCTCGACTGCCTGCTCTGGTTCTTTTGGAAACGCGCGGGAGGAAACTGACACGAAAGAGGAGCCTCTCCCATCACGGGAGAGGCTCCTCTTTCATTCCTTCGCCTTCAGTTTTTCATTCTCCTCCAGAAGCGCCAGCGCCGCTGCATGATGGGCGTTCATCGCGTGAAACATATACGTGACGAATCCCGCCTGTGCACCGAATCGTTCTCGAAGCACGCCTTTTATCGCCATGTCCACCTCGCGCGTAAACTGCCCATTTTGATAATATCCTTTAGGTGCAATATGGTATAGTTTGCAATACTCAAACCAATGCTGTTGGACCGCCTCAAGCCGCGAAGGCTCCTCTGCGAAAAACGGCTCGTTTCTCAAATAGTGTTCAAGATATGCAGCGCCATCTATCATGGAATTCAACACCAGCGAAAGGTGCCGCTCCGACTTTGATTTTCTCGTCAACGACGTTGGGTTACCACAATACACATAAAATTCACGAGGTACTCGCAAATAGCGTTTTGCTAAAAACAAGCAATTACATGTAAAGAGAAAATCTTCCGAAATCGTTTTTACCATTGGGAATAAAAGTCCGTACCGAATCAAAAAGTCACGTCGATAAAGCTTGTTGCAGGCCATTGCGTAAAGCCCATATTGCAAATATAGCTGCAACCGCTTCTGACTATCCAACAACAGTAGTTCTTCTCCATTGAGAGGCTCATTATCTTCACGCCATATGATAGAATAATCCACTCCATCACGTATGCTTCGGCTGTCCGCTTCCGTTTGCAAATACGATTGCGTATCAACAATTTCTGCAGCATGACGCTCCGCTGCTTCATACAAGCTTTGAAAACCATCTTCCAAAATTAAGTCATCGCTGTCCACAAAAGCGACATATTTTCCTTTGGCAACCATAATGCCCGTATTCCTTGCGGCGGACAACCCTCGATTACGCGTATGAGACAAAAATTTTATCCGTTTATCCCGCACTTCCAGCTTGTGGCAAAGCTCCGCCGTCCCGTCCGTCGAACCGTCGTCGACAAGAATCACCTCAAAATCCTTAAATGTCTGCGCTAATATGCTCTCCACACAAATTTCCAAATATTTCTCCGCCTGATAGGCAGGAACCACCACTGAAATCTCCGGCATGCGCCATCCCCTCCGCAGCACATATTCCCGCTAAGTTCGCGCTTAGCCTTCGGCTCGCATTCGCTAAGCACTCATATTATATCATAAACCATCCGCAAACTGTATATCAACATCGCATAGCCATTGTCAAACCCTTCGCGCAAAGGATTATTAACGACGCAACGCTTACATCAAACGTTACGTTATTACACCTCATCCACCGCTATCACGGTCCCCGAAATGTACCACCGGCACGTTCCGCCCCTCAAGAGGAAGGCTGATCAGGCAGCGAAAAGGCCGTCCCGAAAGGGACGGCCT
>JAEERZ010000028.1 GCA_016286075.1 Selenomonadaceae bacterium | reverse complement strand
GAGGGCAAGCCGGAGGCGGCGGCGGAGCAGCTGGCAAAAGCTTACAAGGAAATGCGGACAGCGGCGGACGATATGGACTGCGACCGCCTCGAAGCGATCTTCGCCGAGCTGGAGGATTATCGGATACCAAGCGAGGAGGAAGAGCTTTTCGGACAACTGAAACGCGCCGTCGCGGAGTTCGATTACGATACCGTCTTGACGCTGCTGCAGGATAAATAAGAGGACAGAAAAAAGGCGTGGCCGTAAATGCGGTCACGCCTTTTGTGTTGCTATTTGCGAAACTTAAAAGTGGAAATCGAGGCCCAGGGAGAAGCCGACGCCGTTGTAGCCCGGATTCTTGGAGCCCATGCCGTTCGAGCAATGGGAGAAGGACCAGCCGACGTTCACGGAGCCGCGGTCGCTGTAATCCCAGATCAGCCGCGGGCCGGTGCGCCACATGAAGCCCCAGGGGCGGCCTCCGCCGGGATGGCAGCGGTTGTAAAACAGCAGGCTTCCGCTGGCGTCCCATGCCGCCGAGAACTTGCCGGAAACCTTCTGTTTCCAGCGAAGCAGGATGGCGGGTCCCAGGCCCACGGCCTGACTGTCCAGCTCGTGGTCGTATCCGTCCGGCATGGCGTAGCCGAGGGCGCGGGAAAACGTGAGCCCGCGATAGATCGTCAGCGCGCCGGTGTTGTGGGCCGGCTGAAAGACGTGGATATTGTAGGTATCCACGTTGCGGTTGTCGAAAAACCGCGCGTCGAGGTACTCGAACTGGAATTCCGTCCGGTGCTTGTCGAAGGGCGCCTTCTTCTTCGGGGCGGCTTTCTTATCCGCCGCAGGCTTGGCCGCCTCCGCAGCGGCGGTCGTCTCGGCCGCGTGGGCCGCGGAGGGAAGCGAGAGACAGCCGAGGACGCAAAAGCTCAGCGCGGCCAGACAGGTCACTTTCTTATTCTGGAACAGCCCGAACAAATCAATTCAACTCTTTTCTATTTGAGGATTTTCAATTCATATTCCCGCGTGCCGAGGCCGATCTTTTCCGCGTGGATCAGGGTTTCTTCCCAGTTCACGTGGGGGTTGCTGTCGAGGAAGTGGTCGTTGTGCTTCTGCCAGTCGGGCTTGGCGAGATTGTCGCCGAGCTGGCTGTTGGCAATCGGCGTGGCTTTCAGCGCGGCGTCCACCGCGGCCTGGTCCACTGCCACTGGGTCGAAGGAGACGAAGAAGCCCAGGTTCGGCAGGATCGGGCCGTCGTTTTCGCCGTGGCAGTCGCAGTTCGGCGAGATGTCCGTGGCGATGTTGATATGGAACGTCGGGCGGTCCTGACAGACTGCCTGCGCGTATTCCGCCATCTTGCGGTCGAGCACGTCGCTGGCGTCCCATTGGTCGTTGGAAATCGCGTCGAAGGCGCAGGCGCCGATGCAGCGGCCGCAGCCTTTGCAGAGGTCCTTGTTGATATGGGCCTTGTTGTTCTCGTAGGTGATGGCGTTGGAGCCGCATTCCTTCGCGCAGCGGCGGCACCCCCGGCAAAGCTCCTCGTTGACCGAGACCTTGCCCGACGAGTGCTGCTCCATCTTCCCGGCGCGGCTTCCGCCGCCCATGCCGATATTCTTGATGGCGCCGCCGAAGCCCGTCATTTCATGGCCTTTGAAGTGCGCGAGGCTGATCACGATATCGGCGTCCATCAGCGCGCGGCCGATTTTTGCCGCTTTCACATACTGGCCGTTCTTCACCGGCACCTCGACCTCGTCGGTGCCGCGCAGCCCGTCGGCGATGATGATCTGGCAGCCCGTGGTCACGGTGTTGAAGCCGTTCAGGTTCGCGCAGTCCATGTGCTCCAGCGCGTGCTTGCGGCTGCCGGGATAAAGCGTGTTGCAGTCCGTCAGGAACGGCATTCCCCCCTGCTCCTTGACGAGATCGGCTACCGCCTTCGCGTAGTTCGGGCGCAGGAACGCGAGGTTCCCCAGCTCGCCGAAATGCATCTTGATCGCGACGAATTTGCCCTCCATGTCGATATCCTTGAAACCGGCGGCGATGCAGAGCCGCTTCAGCTTCTCCGTCATGCTCGTTCCGACCTGCGTGCGGAAATCGCTGAAAAATACCTTTGCCTTTGCCATGAAAATCCCCCCAACTTGCTTTGTATTCGTAGAATCGTTCTGATAGGAATATCGAAATGCCTGTTGTTACTCCCTCCGGCACTTCGTGCCACCTCCCTCAAAGAGGGAGGCGCAACTGAGTCCCCCTCTTTGAGGGGGATGTCAGCGCAGCTGACAGGGGGAGTCTAAGATGTCTACTATATTATATCTTATCAGTGCTATTCCCTGTCAATCTTTTTCTTTCCGTGCGGGGCAGTCGAGCTTTCCGCAGGAAGCGCAGCCCTTCGGAGCGGACTGCTCCTCCCCTCCGCTTCGGACGAGGCCGATGACTGCCGTGACGGATTTTCTCGGACAGAGCATAAAACTCTCCGTCAACGAGATCCCGACGCTCTCCGCCTGCGTCAGCCGCAAAAGCTCCGGTTGGGCGTGAATATCCCAGTCGCCGTATCCGGGGGAAAATCGCCAGCGCATGGAGAAACCTTCTTTTGCCAACTGAGGGCGGAGCATCGTCTCGCAGGCGTCGCAAACCTGCTCGACCGCGGCAGTGGCGGCGGCATCCAGCAGCACCGAGTGGGCGTAACGCCCCTCGTCGAAATGACGCGAGACAGCGTTCTCCACCCCATCGCCGATCGTCGCGGCCAAGAATACGACGCGCTCCGCTTCGGCAAGATGCTTGCGGATGATATTTCCCTCGACGGTAAAGGGCGGTTCCGAATTGACGCGCCCGGTTTCGCAGTCATAGTCGTATATTTCCCATCGCGCGCAGGGAGCGGCAAGGAGCGCTGCTTCCTCGCAGGCCGCCGTGATGGAATTCTCGTCGAACTTTGCTTTGGCAAGTCCTGCGTATCGCCGCGTCTCCGCCGCGTCCACCGCAGGCAGCGAGGGCCGATAGATCGGCATATATATCACCTCGAATGTACATGTCGTTTTGGTTTTTATATATTATACAAAAATGTTTCACGTGAAACAATAGAACGTGAGTTTGTTTTACGCAAGGCATTTTGGGGAGTTTGTTTGCGAAAGGTTATGGCGATGGCTTGTACGATTATTCATCATCGTGCAGCTTCTTTGCAGGGGCGCTGCCCCTGGGACCCCGCAAGGGGCGTTCCTCCCCTTGCACCCCTCCTTAGGGGCCTGCGGGCCCAGGATTCCGCGGTGAAAGGCTGAAATAACTTATCGGGCAGTTTATCCCGCGATAAAGCTCTTGATGACTTATGCTTTAGCCCATTTTTGCGGGTTTGGGTTTTCGCAGCGCAGACGCTTAACTCTGTAATATGGGCTAAAGTACAAGCCGTTGCGACCTTTATCGCGGGATAAATAATCGACTAAGTTATCATAATCGCACGTCGCGGAATCTCCGGCTCCGCAGAGCCCTTCAGGGGGATTCACAAGGGGATCTCCCCTTGTGTGGGGAGGGTTGGAGGGGCGAAGCCCCGCCAAGTCTATTTCATAAAGATGAATATAAATAATCGTATAATCCAACATCAAAACCTTTCGCGAAAGAAAAACAAAAAAATAAAACCGAAAAAATGTTTCACGTGAAACATTTGGAAATCATTTCCGATTTGCATGTGGTAAACGAATCAAACATAAAAAACTAATAATCCCCACGCTTTTTCCGCGGGGATTTTTCCTGTATAATATTCGCAGGGGGGGAACAACATGGAAGATAAGCGTTATGAAAAACTCATCCAATCGTTTCACGAGACTTGGGAAAACTTTCCGGGGCAGGCGCGGCTGATCGATAAATCGCATCATGTGATCGCGGTCAACGCCTTCGCAAAAAAGAACGGGCGGACGCCGGGAGAAATCTGTGCGGCTTTCGGAGCGCCGGAAAGTCATCGTGGCTGCCGCAAGGCGGAGGCGCTGGCGACGGGCGAGGGCAAGCTGGACCGCCCCTTCGCCGAGCGGGTGCGCGGCTGGGTGCCGTTAGACGGCTGGCCGGACGTGGTCGTACATTTTTCGCTGGCCGTGCCGGAGGTAAATCCATAAATCGAATCATGCAGGTACAAATGTTTGTACACAAGCTGTGGATGAAATTGTGGACAAATCGGGAACAACTCCCGTTGTCATGCGTGCGTTTTTGCCGCGGCGGCAGCGATCGCCTTTGGCTGTACTTATCTATATGAAAAAAGGCTCCGCAGATTTGGCGGAGCCTTTTGCGTTAAAAATGGTTATTTTTCCCGTACGTGTTTTCCGGTCAGATGCTCGATATGCAGCGCGACGAGCTGCACACGGCTCGCGTATTGAGAAATTTCCCGCTCCGTCAGTTCGTCGGCGGGGAAATATTTGGAGCCGAGGCGCCGCAGTTTTTCCAGCACCCGCGCTTCCTCCGAGGGAGATACGAGCTCGGCGCGGCCCATGGCCACGACGCTTTCCACATGGAACCACCATTCGCCTTCTTCACGAACCCCGCCGGTCCAAGCGGTGAAGCAGGCTTTGCTGTCGGCTTTCAGCGCGTCTATCTTGTGACCCTCCCGGGCGCAGTGGAAATAGATCGCATTTTCCGTTTCGTCGTACCAGAAATTGATGGGAATCGCGTAGGGATAGCCTTCGTCGCCGACTACCGCCAGTGCGCCGCGCTTTTCACCGTGCAGGATTCGCGCGCAGTCTTCCTCGGGAAGCTGCTGCTTTTTTCTTCGCATGTCTCTGAACATGGTACGGCCCCTTTCGTGTGGTATCAATTTTAAATAAGATTGCCCCGGCATAAATTTTTTTGGAATATCAACCGCACTGAAAAACGGAGGTATCCAGAATGTTGACGACTTCTTCCAATAAATATAGCATAGATTGGGCGGCGAAGGAAGCGGGGAGCCGATTTTCTAAGCAAATTCTTATTTTATTGCCCTTGAATCTAAAAAAAGAGTTTGCTATAATGTCACCGATGTAAAACAACCGTATATTTTACGGGAACAAGAAAAAGGAGACAGGAAAAATGATTAAACTGGAAAAGAAGCACATCAAGATTTTTAGCGTCGTGATCGCGGCGGTTTTCGTGGGCAGCGTCGTTGCGCTGGCTCTTACGCAGATGGGCGGCCTGACCGGCGGTACCGCTTCGGCGGCGTCTTCGAGCATCGGCGTCGTCGATTTCGCCCAGGTCATGAGGCAGTCCACCGACCTGCAGGATGCGAACACGAAGATGCAGCTTGCCGTCGAGGAAGCGCGGCAGGATTTTGAGTCGAAGTCTGCGGGCATGAGCGACGAGGAGAAGCAGAACTATTACCAGCAGTCCCAGGAGAAACTGGCGCGCAAGCAGCAGGAACTGTTCGAGCCCATCCAGAAGAAGGTAGAAGGTGAGGTTAAAGCCGTCGCCGAGGCGAAGGGCCTTTCGGTGGTTATCGCGAAGGAAGCCGTCGTTTACGGCGGGCAGGACATCACGCAGGACGTAATCCGCAAGATGGCGAAGTAAGAGGCACAATCATAGGTCATTTTCGTACCGAGCGCGCGTCAGCGGCTCGGTACTTTTCTAAGAGGAGTTCGGAGCATCGGGCAAGGGGGTAAGGCGGCCATGGGAAGCAGCGGGGAGAGTCGCCCTTCGGGCGGCGGACGAAAGACGGCGATTGTCGGCTTTTTTACTCTTGCGCTTTTGGTCGCCGTCGCCTTCGGCTGGCTTTGGCTGCGCCCGGCGCAAAATCCCGCCGCCGTGAAGGCAGAGAGGGAAGACCTTGAAGAATCCGGCTTCGTGCGGCTCGATCAGGCGGCGAAGACGCACCCGCAGTACGGCACGCTGCTCCGGCTGCGCGGCGAGCGGGCGCAGCTGGCGGATCTTTTGGAGGGTCAGCAGAAGCGGCTTCTGGCGCTGACGGCTCCCGACGCGATAAAGAAGCCTTTCGACGACGCCGTGGAGCAAAAGAAGAAGCTGCAGCTCGCCAAGGAGAACCACGAGTTCTTGGAGCAACTGGCGGAAGAGGAGAAGGCGAAGCGCGAGGAGACGCGGGCGCTTTATGAGGCGGCCCGGAACGAGATCAACGCCGCGTATTTCAACGAGATATTCAATACGCAGCTGAAGCTGGACAACGCGGATATCATGCGGCTCTCCGAGGAGACGATCGCAGATTTGAAACGCCATCTCGAAAACCTCCAGCGGGAGCGGGGACGCCATCAGTACGAGCTGTATCAAAAGTACGAGGCGGAAATCCGCGCCTATAAGGAGGAGCTCGCCCGGCAGCACGGGATAGAACTCGCGGCGATAGAGCAGGCGACGGACGACAGGGTGCGCGCCGAGGAGATGCGGAAGCGCAGCGAGGCGCAGTTGCGGAATCTCGACGCCATCCAGAAGAACATGCTGGACGCCACGGAGCTTCGCATGCGGATCCAGGACACGAAGAATCTGATTCGCGCCAAGGAAAAGGAACTGTCGGCCATAGAGGGCAGCATGACGACGGAATTGGCGTCCATGGCGGCAAAACTTGCCGTCCGCCATCATCTTTCCGTCGTGTACGCGTCGCCGATGACGGCGGGGCTGCCCGTGGCCGGCGCGAGCCCGGCGCCGGCAGGCGGGCTTTTCGTCGTCGGGGGGACGGCGAAAGACCTGACGGAGGAGCTGGCGCAGGAAATTGCGAAGAACATGAAACAGAAGAGCGCGGAGTGAAGAACTCTATAACGGATATTTTGAATCAGAAATGAGGAATCAGCGGATGAAGTTTAACAAGACAGTACGGGGGCTTGGCGTTACGATTTTGCTGGCAGCTTCTCTGGGGGTTTCCGGCTGCGGGGAGAAGACCTCCCTCGTCGGCTATTACAATGCGGACCGCATTGAGTCCGAGGCCGTGCAGATCAAAGCGCTGCAGGAGGAAGGCACGGCGAAGCTCAAGGAGAAGCAGGCCGAGCTGGAAACGAAGATGAAAGAGAAGCAGGACGAGCTGGAGAAGAAATTCAAGGAAAAGCAGGACGCTATCATGGCGGGCCTCCAGGCCAAGGAGGACGAGTTCAACCAGAAGGTACAGGCGAATCCGCCGAAGTCGCAGGAGGAAGCCGACAAGATCCAGCAGGAGGCGGACGAGCTCGGGAAGACGCTTCAGCAGGAAGCGGAGACGGAAATGCAGAAGCTCCAGCAGGAGGCTTCGACGGAAGCCCAGCGGATTCAGCAGGAGGCGAGCGCCCAGATGCAGGGTATTCGCACCCAGTACCAGATGCAGATGCGCCAGAAGCTGGACAAGGCTGTGGACGAGATCGCGCGGGCGAAGAAGCTGGACGTGATCTTGGACAACAGCATCATGCAGAAGTCGGTATTTTACGGCGGCGTTGATATCACGGACGACGTGCTGGAAAAATTGAAGTGAGGCAAACAGTATGAAAATGACGCTGGGACAGATCGCAAAGCTTGTGGACGGACGGCTGGCGGGAGACGCTTCCCTGACGGTGGAAGGGGCGGCAAACTTGGAAAACGCGCGGCAAACGGACGTGACCTTTGCCGTGGAGCCGCACATACAGGAAGCGAAAGCGGTGCAGGCGGGGGCTATCCTGCTGCCGGAAGGGACGGAGGAGTTCCCGATTCCCGCGATCTATGTGGAAGACCCGAGGGCGGCTTTTGCGAAGCTGTTGGAGGCGTTCACGCCGCCGCTGTCTTTCCCGGAGGGCGTCAGCGATTTGGCATATGTCGGGCCGGAGGCGAAAATCGCGGCGGACGCCGTGGTCATGCCTTTCGCCGTGGTGGACGCCCACGCCGTCGTGGAGAGCGGAGCGGTGATTTATCCCCACGTCTATATCGGACAGTATGCCGTGATTGGCGAAGGGGCCGTCATTTATTCCAACGCCACTGTGCGCGAGCATTGCCGGGTCGGCAAGCGGGCAGTGATTCACAGCTCGGCGGTGGTGGGCTCGGACGGCTTCGGCTTTACGACGAAGGACGGCGTGCATACGAAGGTGCCCCAGGTGGGCAACGTGGTCGTGGAAGACGACGTGGAAATCGGCGCCCACGTGGGCATCGACCGGGCGACGACGGGTTCCACCGTCATCGGGCGCGGTACGAAAATCGACAATCTCGTCCATATCGGGCACAACTGCCGCATCGGGGCGAATAATATCATCGTAGCCCAGACGGGCATTTCCGGCTCTACGGAGACGGGGCCGAACGTGACCTTCGGCGGGCAGACGGGCACCGTCGGGCACATCAAGATCGGCGGGAATTCCCTTTACGCCGCCCGCAGCGGCATCATCGGGGATATGCCCGAAGGGTATATCGGCGCGGGCTTCCCGGTGCAGACCCATCAGGAATGGCTGCGTATGCAGTCGGCGCTCAGAAAGCTCCCTGCGCTGATGAAACGCGTCAAGGCGCTGGAGAAAAAAGCCGAGAGCTTGGAAAAGCAAGCGAAAGACGAGGAATAAGGCGTCGCGCCATGATCATCTATTATTTGGAAAAATGCCTGAGCTTTTTCTGCTGCCTGCTGCCGGAGTCGGTGTGCAATGCCGTGGGGCGGGCGTTGGGTTTGCTGACGTGGCCCCTGGTTCCGGCGAAGCGGCGCAAAATGGCGACGGACAATGTGATACGGTGCCTCGGCGTTTCCGAAAAAGAGGCGGAACGCATAGCGAAGGAAAGCTGGGCGCGGTTCGGGCCAATGGCCTTTGAGGTCCTGCGATTTCCACGGTTTAAAGGGCGGCTGCATGAACGCGTCGAGCTGGAAGGGCTCGACGAGGTGAAAAAGCTTCTCGCCCTCGGCCGGGGCGTGGTATTCGCCACTTCTCACTGCGGCAACTGGGAGCTTTTGGGAGGCGCGTTGGCCGAAGCGGGAGTTCCGCTGGTGGCTGTGGGCATGAAGCAGAAGGAATCGGGTTCCGACCGGTTCATCACCGAGAACCGAAGTTTGGTTGGGATGCACGTCACTTATAAGGACGACGTGCGCGAGATGTTTCGGATGCTGAAAGAAGGATGGGGCATCGGCCTGCTGATGGATCAGGATGTCAGCGCCCGGGACGGCATCGTCATCGACTGGTTCGGAAGGCCGACGATGTTCGCTCAGGGGCCCGCCACGCTGGCACGGCATCAGGGGCTTCCGATTATTCCCATCTACATCACGCGGCTCCCCGACGGGAGGCACAGAGGCATTATTCATGCGCCGGTGCCCGTGAACAGGACGAAGGATAAGAAAGCCGATATTTTGGAAGCGACCCGGGCTGTGGGGCGCGTGTTGGAGGAACATATCCGCCGCTACCCGGAGGAGTGGTTCTGGCTTCACGACCGATGGAAGTCCGTGCGCTGGATACAGGAGCACGGCGACAAGTGGTTCGCGGAGCATGACCGCTGGCACTCTGCGGAGAAGATGACGAGCTGGGAAAAGAATACGGAATGAACGGCGGCGTGCGTTTGCGCGCCGTTATCTTTTACCTCCTTTGCCATTTGCACGAATTTCTGATACAATAAACTCGGTGTTCTATTCTATGGCAGGTGTTGGAAGTGAAAATAACCTCTTATCCGGTGTATTGGGCGACGTTGGCATTTGCCGCTTTTTGCCGGATGCTTCCCGAAAGCGGCGCGGCCTCTTTGGGACGGCTGATCGGTTCCGGCGTCTGGCATTTTCTGCCCGAGCACCGGAAAAATCGCGCGCGGCTGAGTCTGCGCGAATATTTCGGCGCGGACGAGAAGGAAACGGAGCGGATCCTCCGCGCCAGCCTTGAACGATACGGCCCGATGGGCGTCGAAGGGCTGCGCGCCCCGATTATCGCCAAAGACGTGGAAAAATATATCGGCTACACGGCGGACCCGGAAGCTGCGAAAGCATTTGAAAGCGGCAGGGGCGGCGTCCTCGCGACGCTGCACAGCGGCAACTGGGAGCTTTTCGGCCTGGGCATGGCGCACTATGTTCCCGCCCCTTTCGCGACGCTGGTCAAGCGCCAGCAGTTCGACGCGTGGGATAAATTGGCGCGCCAGCTCCGCACCGTACGCGTCATTTATCCTGACGAGACGCGGAAACTATACAAGAGCGTGCGCGAAGGTTATTTCGTCAATTTCCTGATGGATCAAGGCATCCATGACGCGAAGGACGCGATTCCCGCGGAATTCCTCGGCCACACAACGGGCTGGACGCCAGCCCCGGCTACCATCGCGCGTTTTTTCGACGTTCCAATCCTGCCGATGTTCATCCATAAGGAACCGGGCGAACGCCATATCATCGAAATACAAGCACCAATCCATGTCAGGAAGACCGCCGACAAGGACGCCGACCTCGAGGAAGCGACACAGGCAGTCGTCACCGTATTCGAGGAACATATCCGGAAATACCCGGAGGACTGGAACTGGCTATACAGCAAATGGCGAGATGTAGTACCTGAAAGGAAAAATACGAACCGATGAAACAATATCTTCGGCTGTTGCAATATCTGAAGTCGTATCGGCTGCGGATCGCGCAGGCAGTCATCTGCATGATCGTCTCGGCGGCGGCGAACCTCTATATGCCGTGGATCATTAAGGACATGATCGACAAGGTGCTGGCTGAGAAAGACATGGAAACGCTGAACCTGATCTGCATCGGCGTGCTGGCGATTTTCTTTGTCCGCGGCTTTTTCTACTTTGGGCAAAGCTATCTGATCGCCCATGTCGGGCAGAGCGTCGTCCTCGATATCCGGAACGCCTTGTTCGCGAAATTCCAGCGGCTGCCCGTATCCTATTTCGACCGTCACCAGACCGGCGAAGTCATGAGCTATCTGACGAACGATGTGGCGACGGTGCAAAACGCGCTGGCTGACAAGATCATCGACGTCGTAACCGAAGGCGCGATTCTCATCGGCTCTCTCGTGATGATGTTCCTGCTGGACTGGCAGCTTGCGCTGATGACCCTGATTACCGTGCCTGTGGTCGCCCTGTCCATGCGCGTCTTTGGCAAGATGATCAAAAATTCCGGCGCGGAAATCCAGGCGAAGCTGTCCAATTTCACCGCCATGATGCAGGAGAGCATATCCGGCGAGCGTGTCGTCAAAGCCTTCGGGCGCGAACGGTACGAAATCGACCGTTACCGCGAGCAAAACGCAAAAACCTTCGAAGCGTCGATGCAAAACGTGAAGCTGACCAGTATGCTGACGCCGACCATCGAATTCATCGCCGCTGCGGCGGCTACGGCTCTGATCTGGTTCGGCGGCAAGGAGGTCGTGGACGGGCGTATCACGGCGGGTACGCTTGTTGCGTTCCTGACTTACGCGGTCAACATGTCGAATCCGTTGAAGCGTCTATCCCGCGCTTATGCGGGCATCCAACAGGCTTTGGCAGGGGCGGAGCGCGTCTTTGCCGTACTCGATATGGACGAACCTATCGCCGACAAACCGGACGCCATCGCGTTGCCGCCCGCCGAAGGCTCCGTCCGCGTCGAAGACGTCAGCTTCTCTTATACAGAAAACGTCTCTGCGCTGTCCCATGTCTCACTTTCCGCCGCGCCGGGCCAGATGATTGCTTTCGTCGGGCCGTCCGGCGCGGGCAAATCCACCATCGCGAACCTGATTCCCAGGTTTTACGACGTGGATTCCGGGGCTATATTGGTGGACGGCTGCGACGTCCGGGACGTGACGCTGGAGTCTCTTCGCGCGCAGATCGGCATCGTGCCGCAGGAAACGATGCTCTTTTCCACGACGGTGCGGGAAAATATCCGTTACGGCAGGCTGGACGCCACGGACGAGGAAATCGAGGCGGCGGCCAAGGACGCCAACGCCCATGAGTTCATCATGGAGCTGCCCGAGGGCTATGACACGCAAATCGGGGAGCGGGGGCTGATGCTTTCCGGCGGCCAGCGGCAGCGCATCGCCATCGCCCGGGCCATATTGAAGGACCCGCGCATCCTGATCCTGGACGAGGCCACCAGCGCCCTCGACACGGAGAGCGAAAAGATTGTGCAGGCGGCGCTCGACCGGCTGATGGTGGGCCGGACGTCGCTCGTCATCGCCCATCGGCTGTCCACGATTTTCGGCGCGGACCAGATCTATGTGATCGATCACGGCGCCGTCCGGGAACACGGCACCCATGAGGAACTGCTGGCCGCGAAGGGACTTTACGCGGAGCTGTATGCATTGCAATTCAAAAAATAATTAGATTTTATTTATTTTAGAAGGAAAAAGGAAGCGATGAATAATTCCGTGCGTGGCATTGCCGTGGAATTTTTCCGTCAGGCAAGGAAAAACGCTCGAAGTCGTAGCCAGGGAGCTACGTCGAGAGCGCTTTGACGCAGCATGATGGGAAAAGACCCGGCAAGGGCGAGTACGGAATTGTTCAGCGATTCCGAAGAAAAGGAGGCGTTCCATTGGAGCATCAAACGACCTTGGCGTCGGAGATTTCATACTCCGGCGTCGGGCTTCATTCCGGCGCCGAGGTGCACATGAAGATCAAGCCTGCGCCGGCAGGAACCGGCGTCGTATTCGAGCGGACCGATATCTCGGGCAGGCCGCGGGTGCGGGCGTCGGCGTCGAACGTAGCCGCCACCGTGCGCGCCACCACCATCGAGGAGAACGGCGCCCGGTTTTTCACCATCGAGCACCTGATGTCCGCCATTGCGGCCTTTGGCCTCGACAACTGCATCGTGGAGCTTGACAGCGAAGAACCGCCGGTGGCGGACGGAGCGTCCCTCGCCTTCCTTGACCTCCTTGCAGGGGCGGGACTGAAACCGCTGGAAGAGGAGCGGGACGTCGTCGCAGTGGACCGGGTGCTGCGCGTGGACGACGGCGAACGCTTCGTCATGATCGTTCCCGGCGACGGGCTGCGGATCACGTTTACCTCGCTGAATCCGCATCCCTTAGTGGGAACGCAGTATGTCGACGTCATAGTGGACGGGGATTCCTATCGGAAGGAAATCGCGCCCGCCCGGACGATCGCTTATGAGGGCGAGGTGGAGGCGCTGCGAAAAGCGGGGCTCGGCCTTGGCGGCACGTTGGAAACCGTGATCGTCTATAACGACGAGCGATGGCTCAATACGCTGCGCTTTCCCGACGAACTGGCGCGTCACAAGGTGCTCGACGTCATCGGGGACCTGCGGCTCGCCGGCGTCGTCCGGGGCCACGTCATCGCCGTCAAATCGGCGCACGCGCTGAATACCGCGCTGGCGAGAAAAATATATGAAACCTACCGCGTGTGAAACCCACCGGATAGAAAGATACAAAGGAGAGAGAAACATGATCCAGCTCAACACCGAGGAAATCAAACAAATCCTGCCGCACCGTCCGCCGATGCTCTTGGTGGATCGCATCATCGATCTGGTGCCGTTTGAGTCCGGCGTCGGCATCAAAAACGTCACGCTGAACGAGCCGTTCTTCCCCGGCCACTTCCCGGGCAATCCCATCATGCCCGGCGTGTTCATCCTCGAAGCCATGGCGCAGGTGGGAGGCATCGCCATGCTGTACCCGGAGGAGAACCGCGGCAAGATCGCGCTCTTCGGCGGCATGGAAAACGTCAAGTTCAAACGGCAGGTCATTCCGGGCGACCAGCTCATCATGAAAGCGCATATCGTCAATATCGTCAAGAAGAATTTCGGAAAGCTGCACGCGGATACCTATGTGGACGACAAGCTCGCCGCCACCGCCGATTTCATCTTTGCCCTGAAAAAACCGGAAAACGGCGCGTTTTAAGAGGAATCACAGAGGAAAATGAGCAAAAATCCCTAAATTTGGGATAAACGACGGATTTTCCGCCTATATCGTCCGCCAGTGTTTGCCTGTTGCGGACGATTATAAAAGAAGCAGGGAAGCGGGAAAGGTTTGCATCGGATGCAAGCGGAGGAGCAAAAAGTCCAATGAGTGCTGCAAAGAATACATCGAAAATCCATGAGACCGCGATCATTTCTCCCGGCGCCCGCATCGGAAAGGATGTGCAGATCGGCGCGTTTACTTACATCGGTCCCAATGTGGAAATCGGAGACCGCACCGTCATCGCGTCCCATGTGCTCGTCACCGGTTGGACGACCATTGGCGAGGACTGCAGAATATTTTCCTTCGCCTCCGTCGGCGAGGCGTCGCAGGATTTGAAGTCCAACGGAGAGAAAAGCTACGTCCGCATCGGCGACCGTACGAGGATTCGCGAATGCACGACGATTCATCGGGCCACCGGCGAGGGCCAGGAGACGCGCATCGGCAACGACTGCCTGCTGATGGCCACCGTCCATATCGCGCATAACTGCCTCGTGGGCAATCACGTCATCATGTCCAACGCGGCCATGCTGGCGGGCCACGTCGTCGTGGAGGA
>JAEERZ010000283.1 GCA_016286075.1 Selenomonadaceae bacterium | reverse complement strand
AGCGCTCATAATCTGCGCCTGCAAAGCGCTCCGGCGTACTGCGTCTTCCGTCAGCGCATCCAACGCCGCCACAATTTCCGCGTCCGTTTTAAGAAGCGCCAGCCAACGCGTTATCTCGCTTTCCACTAACTCATCCATCACAGGACAAAGCCCCGATTCCGCCGCCATCGGAAGATCGCTTCGAAACGTCCCGACGACACCGGCCAAGCCCGTTTCTATCATATCTTCCAATGGAATCGACCGCAACAGTTCGCCGCGTATCGCCGCAAAAGCTTCCTGTGCCGCCGCGTCCTGTCCGAGCGACGACAACCGGTCGTAAAACGCCTCGCGTAATCGATGCCCGATTTCCGAATCCTCTCGTTCCGCTTCGTCAAGAACTCGAAGCGCTTCCTGCTGGGCGCATTCCGCCAGATCGTCGAAATTGATTACGTTCATCGCCGACGCAACGCCCGCCAAGAGATTCATCAAAAAGCCCGCGCCTGCGAGCTGTTCCTCTCGTATGCGCGTAAAAAGTTCCGCCAAATGCGTCCTCGTCTCCGGACGCTCTGCCAGCGCCCGCAAATAAGAAACTGCCGCGTTGAAGAGCTGCTTGTCATGACCGCATTGAAGCCAAAGCGTCAAACCTTTCAATACACCCGACAGGGGCACGGAAAGAATCGCATGGCGTATCCGCGCCGACAATTCCCGCGCCTGATCCGCCGTATCAAGGTTTTTCGCCGCGTCGCCAATCATATCCCATACTGCCGAATGAAGCCCGTTTCGCACCGCGTCGCTTTCCAGCCAGCGAAACAACATTCCCTTCCAATCATACTGTTCCGCCAGACCAAACAATTCCCTGCGCGAGAAAAATTCACGCCGCACCAGCTTCGCCGCCGCTTCCATGAATTCCTCCCGCCGCCTCGGCAGGAGTGCCGTATGCCAGGGAAAGCCCAACGGCTTCTCGAAAAGCGCCGTCACAGCAAACCAGTCCGCCACGCCGCCAACAAGCGCCGCCTCCGCGCAAAAGAGCACGCATCGTGCAAAAACGCTTCCCGGAAACGAAAGGTACAGGCACAATGTAAAGGCAAACAAGACCGCCGCAAAAAGCAGCGTCTTATCCGCCTTGTTCCAATTCGACCACGGCATCAGGCCCACATCCTTTCCGCCGCCATCGTCAAAAGATACAGAATCATCCCCGCCAAGGAGCCGACCACGGCTCCGTTGATACGGATCATCTGCAAATCATCCTCCACGCGAGTTTCCACCAACTCCACCAATTCGTCATCCGTCATTTTCGAAAGCTGACGCTCCATCATCTGCGGCAGCTCCGCATGATGTGCGGCAAGCAAATTGTCAAACCACCTGAGTACCCCCGCATTGAAACGCGCCCTTGCCTCCGTATCCAACAGGAATTCATCAATACGGCCTTCCAGATAACCGCGCAATTTCTGCCGCCAAGCCAACAGGCAGTTCTCCCGCAAAAGCTCCAATCCTTGCGCCAATCTGCCCGCAACATCCGCAGTCTCAACTTGCTCGTCTTGCCAGCGACGCACCGCCGCAGCAATCTGCTCCCGCCGCTCGCCATCACGCAAAAAAGAATCCAGCCAGCCGGAGAACCGCGCGTAAAGTTCTCCTTCGCCGTTCTCCAATTCTCCTGTCCATGTCTCCACGTACTCGTTCAAGCGACCGAGCAGCCGCTCGTCCGAAAGCTCCTCCATATCGAAAAGCGACGCGCGCATCGTCTTGTCGCCCACATAAGCTTCCCGAATATTACCGATAGAAGCCAGCAACATTGATTGCAATTCCTCGTCGCGCCAAACTTTTTGCGCAATTGGAGCCAACGCACGCAGCGCGCTTTCCCGTGTTGCAGGCGACAGCGCCGACGCCAAAGCATCGCCCGTCATTTTGTCCAGCGGTAATTCCGAAAATACGCGGCGTACCATAGGTTCCAGTCTCGACGCCAAATCATGCATATCCAGCGTTTCCACGCCGCGTGTAAAAACCGCGTCCGCCAACGCGAAAAGACGTTCGCGGCCTCCCCGCTCCACAAGATACCTTGCTGCCATTTCCGAGAAATCCTGCTTGGAAAGGCTGTCCATCACATGCTCCCGGCTCAAAAGGTCGCTTCCGGCAAATTCCGCCAACGCACGCATAATGCGCGGACGATTGCGGCGAAGAATTTCCGTCCGATAGGAGATGCCCAACGGTTTGCGAAAAATTGCCGTAACGGCGAACCAATCCGCAAGCCCGCCAATGGTAGCCGCAAGACATCCATGCGCCAAAAGCCCCGGCAGAAACCCACCCGTCGTCGACGACAGCCAGCCAAAACCGGCGGCCCCGGTTGCACTCGCTACCAGTACTGCCGTTGCCATTCCTTTCTTTCTTATCTTCATCTGCAGTAATCCCTTTCTCGCCTGAAAAGTGAAATCCATTACCAAGTATTGTATTAAAATATCACCATTCAGATGATTTGACAACCCGATATCCTTTTTCTTCCGTTATAATACAATTTTAAATAACAAAAAACCGCGTAACCAAAAAGATTACGCGGTCATACATGCATGGCAGGGGCAGTAGGACTTGAACCCACAACCAATGGTTTTGGAGACCACTACTCTACCAATTGAGCTATACCCCTGCGATATGGGGCGAGCGATGGGGATCGAACCCATGCGTGCTGGAGCCACAATCCAGTGTGTTAACCACTTCACCACGCCCGCCATAAAGGGAACGTCCGCTAAAATGCGGACGTTAACCAAACCGGCAGCTCCCTAACCTCCCAGGCCGTCTCCAGCCAAGTACTTTCGGCGTATGGGCGCTTAACTTCTGTGTTCGGGATGGGAACAGGTGGGCCGCCCAGCTATCGCCGCCGGATCCAGCTTGA
>JAEERZ010000282.1 GCA_016286075.1 Selenomonadaceae bacterium | reverse complement strand
AAGCAAAAACGAAGTCGTAGCAATAACGCTACGTCGAGTTTTTGCTGACACAGACAGGTGGAAAAAGGGCCGCTATGGTCAATAGCCTACGGAGATTGCCCAACCACCGCCCAGCTCGCGATAAAAGACGCGCTCGTTCGGGAAATCCACGCTGTCCTCGTCTTCGACCCGGTGGCTCTGGAAAATATGATAGATGCCGTTTTCGTCAGGGAACGGGGACTTGAACCTCATCGCCTTTTTGCCCATCTCGTTTTGCAGGAACTGTTTCGCCATGCGCATCGCCATTTCCTGCGTAGCATCCGAAGCCATAGCCGAAGGCTGGGGCGCCCGCGCGCTCATGCGCGTGATGCGGCGGCGGCTCTCTTTTTGAATCGCGCTGTAGATCTGCTCCATTTCCTTTTGGTAATAGTCGCAGAGGGACTTGATGCCGCCCTCGCCCATCTGCCCCGAAATCGTGCAGTTCACGACTTCCTCCGTCAGGCTGGCCAGCAGGCTGTCGCTGAGAGCCTCCAGCGCCTCCTTCAGCGTCATCCCCGACCGGACTTCCCAAGGCCATACCACCGATTCCGTGGAGGTCTGCACCACATACCCGTCGGGCACGTTCAGGTCGATCAGATGATCGTCCTCCGAATCCTCCTCCGGCTCGGCCGCTTCCACGCGGACGTTGGCCATTTTGCGGAGTTTCGCGAGGTCGAGGCGGGGATAATTCGACGCCTTCACGGGAATCCCTGCCGAGTCCCTGCTCGTTTCAGCACCGCTCTGTTCCGCAGGCGTCGTCTCGACAGCCGCGGCAGAAGCTTTTTCCTGCTCCTTTTTCGCCGCTTTTTCCCGAAGCGTCGCCCTGCGCCGCTCCCATGCCGCGGAAATCATCTCTGCCGAAATGGCCTCGAAGTCCGACGATTCCGCTTGCGGCGCGCTTCCTCCCTCTTCCTGTTCAGAGGAAACCGGGGCCGCCTCTATGACGGTCTCAATAACCGCCGCCGCTTCCTGCGGCGCGGATTCCTGTCGCTCCTCAACGACGACAACTGTCTCCGCTTCGATGACTGTTTCAACAGGCGCCGGTTCTTCCGACAGCACAGTCTCCATCGGCGCTTCCTTCGCAAAGACCGGCTCCGGTTCGACAGCCGCCCCAAATACCGCAGACTCTCCCTCGAAAGGAGACGAAACATCGACGGCAAACGAGTTTTCCATCGCAAAAGCCGCCCCGCAAACCGGCGTCTCCGTGCAGATGACTTCCTCCGCAGCCTCTGCCGCCGCCAGCGAAATACCGAAGCCCAAAAGCGCGTCGGCGGAAGAAAAGTCATCCAGCTGGGAGATTACGTCGTCCACCGATATTCCGGTATCTTCCGCGACCTCTCGGAGATCGAGCAACGAACACCCTACGGGCAGCGGTTCTTCTCTTCGGTCCCTGCCGAAGAAGAACGCGTCCCCGTTGGATGCGCATGTGCTGAGTGGTATAAACATAATTCAATCGTGCCTTTCGTAAATATGCAAAACTCTATATTTTGTATTTCCATACGAAATTGACCACAAGAATTATAACAAAAAAACGCGCCCCCTGTCAAAAAAACAAGAAACGGATTAACGACTTTTCGGCAAAAGGGCCAACGGTTTGCCCTCGATTTGTATTTTGTATACATATCGGCTTTAATAGACAACCATTCGTTTCTCTCGTATAATTAAACATTATATATAAAGGAGGGGTTCTTCCCAATGAACTTATCCATCAAAATCTTTATTGCTCTGGTGCTGGCCGTCATCGTCGGGCTGGTCATCGGACCGGAAGGGCTGCCGTTCATCAAGCTGTGGATAGCTCCGATCGGCACCATCTTCATCAATCTCATCAAGATGATGATCGTCCCCGTGGTCCTCACCTCGCTGGTGGTCGGCATGACGAGCCTCGGCGACACGGCGACCCTCGGACGCATCGGCGTCCGCACGATTGCCATCTATCTCGTCACGACGGCTATCGCGATCCTGATCGGCTTCGTGGTCGCAGGCATCGGTCAGCCGGGCGCGGGCCTGCAAATGCTCGCCGAAGGCAAGGTCGACGTCAAGGAAGCGCCGAGCATCATGCAGGTGTTTGTCGGCATGATTCCGACGAGCCCGGTAGACGCCATGGCGAAAGCGCAGATCCTGCCGATCATCGTCTTCGCGCTGTTCGTCGGCGTCGGCATCATCCAGGTCGGCGGCGAGCGCGCGCAGTTCCTTATCAAGTTCTTTGACGCGGCTGCGGAGACCTGCTACAAGGTTATCGCGCTGATCATGAATTTCGCCCCGATCGGCGTATTCGCGCTGCTCTTGCCGGTCGTCGCAGCGAATGGCCCGAAGGTGCTGCTGCCGCTGATTTCGGTCATCGCCTGCCTGGCCATCGGCTGCGCAATCCATGCGGTGGCCGTCTACTCCACCATCGCGCGTGTGGGCGGACACATTTCCCCGATGAAATTCTTCTCCGCCATGTCGGAAGCCATGCTGCTGGCCTTCACGACCTGCTCCAGCGCCGCGACGCTGCCGGTCAACATGAAGAACCTGCAGGAAAAGCTGGGCACGTCCCGCGAAGTCACCAGCTTCGTGCTGCCGCTGGGCGCGACCATCAACATGGACGGCACCGCGCTCTACATGGGCGTCTGCTCGCTGTTCATCGCGAACGTCTTCGGCGTCAACCTGACGGCGGGACAGATGATGATGATCGTCTTCACCGGCACGCTGGCCTCCATCGGCACGGCGGGCGTCCCCGGCGCGGGCCTCATCATGCTGGCGATGGTGCTCCAGTCCGTCGGGCTGCCGATCGAAGGTCTCGCGCTCGTCGCGGGCATCGACCGCGTGCTCGATATGTTCCGCACCTGCCTGAATATCACGGGCGA
>JAEERZ010000281.1 GCA_016286075.1 Selenomonadaceae bacterium | reverse complement strand
GATTTGCATGCGGGGCAGATCCAAGGCTTTTTCGATATCCCCGTCGACCATCTGGCGGCGGCTCCGGTGCTGGCCGAATATTTTCAGCAGAACCACGCCTTCGACAACGCCGTCGTCGTCTCGCCCGACCTTGGCGGCGTAACGCGGGCACGGGTATTGGCCGATCGCCTGCAAACGCCCATCGCGATTATTGAGAAACGCCGTCCAGAGCCTGGCAAAGCCGAGGTCATGAACCTGATTGGCGACGTCAAGGGCAAGAACGCCATCATGATCGACGATATCGTGGACACGGCGGGCTCTCTTTGCGAAGGCGCGAAGGCGCTGAAAAAGCTCGGCGCGGCGGACGTCTACGCCTGCTGCTCCCATGCGATTCTGAGCGATCCGGCAGTGCAGCGTATCAACGAATCCGAGTTGAAAAAGCTGATCATCACCGATACGATTCCGTTGCCCCCTGAGAAACGTTCGGAAAAGATTGTCGTCCTGTCTCTTGCGGACGCCATCGGCGACGTCATCAAAAGCATTCATACGCACAGTTCCGTCAGCGCGCTTTTCAAGTAAACGCGACGAGAAAAACAGTAAAAATTATGCGGCGTCTTTGCACGCCGCTTTTCTTTATGGAGGAATATTATGCGCAATACGGAAGACAGGAAAATCGTGGACGAAGTGCTGGAGGAGTTTGCTGCGCTCGCCGCCATTCCGCGCCCGTCGCATCATGAAAAGGCCGTCAGCGATTATTTGCTTGACGCGTTCCGCGCGTTGGGCTGCAAGGTCGTGCAGGACGCCTCAAACAATATCATTGCCGACCGCAAGGCAGCGCCCGGTTTTGAAAACGTTCCGCGCGTGATTTTGCAGGGCCACATGGATATGGTTTGCGTCGCGGCAGAGGGCGTTGCATACGACCCGCTGCGAGACCCGATTCGGCTTCGCCGTACGGAGAACGAACTGACTGCCGAGGGAACGAGCCTCGGCGCTGACGACGGCGCCGGCGTGGCGATGATTCTTTACGTTTTCCGTCACGCAAAAGACGTCGGTCCGCTTCGCGCGATTATCACAACCGATGAGGAAACAGGCATGACAGGTGCACAGTTTCTTGATGAGAAATATCTGTCGGACGCTGATTTTCTAATCAATTGGGATTCGGAGAATTATGATGAGCTGACGCGGGGATGTGCCGGAAGCGTCGGCGTCGAATTCCGGCGGCAAATTGACTGGCGAACGCCGCCGGAAGGGAAGACGTGGCACATTTCTGTGCGCGGGCTCTTAGGCGGACATTCCGGCGAACGAATCGGAGACGGGCGGGGCAACGCGATTCGCATTCTTGCACAGACGCTTCATGCGCTCAAAAAATCGGACCTTTCATTTTCGGTCGCTTCCATGACGGGGGGAAGCGCGCGAAATGCCATCGCGGCGGAGGCGGAGGCCGTGATTGTCACGCAGGCGGGAACGGAGGATATTCGCCGTGTAATTGCCGAAGTTGAACAACGGGAGCGTATCATTCTTGAAACTTCAGATCCCAAACTTCAAATCACATTATCCGAAACGAAACAGCCTGACCGAGTACTATCCGATGCAGAGACGGCGGCAGTAACTGACGCGCTGCAGCTTTTGCACACGGGCGTTTTTCAAATGTCGACGACGATAACCGGCCTCGTCGAGACCTCGTCGAATCTCGGCCTGCTTCGGACAGAAGAAAATGAAGTCTGGTTTTCGTATTTCGCGCGTTCGAGCGTCGACGGAAAACTGACAGATCTTGCTGAAAGCTGCCGTGTTCTCGGCGAAAGACTCGGCCTCGAAGTGCAAATCGCCACGCCGTCCCCCGGTTGGCGCGAGCGCCCTAAAAGCGCGCTTTCCGATATGATGGCGGAAATATTTGAAATGCAGACCGGACGTCCGATGAAAGTCGACGTTATTCATGCGGGGCTCGAATGCGGATGGCACATTCAAAAAGCGCCGAAGCTTGATATGGTTTCAATCGGCGTAACGACGCATGACATCCATAGTCCAAAGGAAACTCTCGACTTAACGACTATCGCGCCGCAAGTACGGCTGGTGACGGAAACGCTGCGCCGGATCGCGGACGGAAAATGCGCTGCAAAATAAAGAAAAAGGAATGTCGAAGACTGCTGCAAAAGTCACGACATTCCGTTTTTTATTTCACGATGTGTTTTCCGCCGTACCAACGGGGTTTCCAATAGGTATCATCGAGGCTGTCTATGCGGACTCCTTTACTGGAGGATACGTGAATGAATTGATTTTTACCAAGGTAAATACCGCAGTGAGACGCTCCTTTTTCATACGTGGTAAAAAAGACGAGATCACCGGGCTCAAGTTCGGCGCGTTTTTTTACGCGTTTTCCAAGCTTATACTGTTCGTCGGCAGTACGGGGGAGAGAAAAACCGTTTTGCTTGAAAACGTATTGGACGAATCCTGAACAGTCAAACCCTTTTGGCGTCGTACCGCCGAAAATGTATTTCGTACCGATGTGTTTTTTTGCCGTCTTTATGATGGCGTCCACTTTATTCTTCGGAAGAAAAGGCGCCTGCTCGGGAACTTTTTCCGCTTTAGGCGGCGTCTTCGTTTCTTTAGTTTCCGCCTTCGGCTCTGCCTTCTTCGGAACAGGTTTCTCGGAAGGCTTTTGCGGAGATGCGGGGGACTCTTGGGACGCTGGCGTTTCAGGAGGCTTTGGCGATTTTGTTTCGGGAACTGGAGTCTGCGATATTTGCGGAGGAGCCTTTTGGGGGGCAGGCAATATCGTAGGCTGCGGATGGAGTGTCGAGGCGTTTTGACTTTCCTGTTCCTTCGGCGGAGCAGATTCCTGCGTCGGTACCGTCTCATCCGGGAGATCCGCAGAATCTGTTGCAGAAGG
>JAEERZ010000027.1 GCA_016286075.1 Selenomonadaceae bacterium | reverse complement strand
AGAGACGAAGGTCTATTCCCGCATGATCCATGCGTCCGGAGACGTGGACTACGCGAAGGTAATTCGTTTGCATCCGAAGGCGATTGAGGCGACGCAGGAGGCCTTGAAGCGCGGAGCAAATATTTACACCGACGTAGAGATGGTGCGCACAGGCATCAACAAGAAAGCATTTGGACGCTACGGCGGAAAGATTGAATGCAGGGTGGCCGATCCGGAGATTGCCGAAATGGCGAAGCGTGAGGGAATTACGCGTTCCATGGCGGCAATGCGCACATTCGGGAAAGCATTGAAAGGGTCCATCGTCGCCATCGGCAACGCGCCGACGGCGCTATTTGAGGTACTTCGGCTCGCTGAGGAGGAAAATATCCTTCCGGCAGTCGTTATCGGAATTCCCGTAGGCTTTGTGGGCGCCGCCGATTCGAAGAAGCTGTTGGCGGAGAATACGCTCGTTCCTTATGTGACGGTCGAGGGCACCAAGGGCGGAAGCCCGATCGCGGCTTCAGTCGTCAACGCAATCATGTACCTTTTGGATAACAGAAGATGAGCGCACGGAACATTCCCCGGATTGTCGTCGCGGCGCCTATGAGCGGTTCCGGCAAAACAACTGTGGTTACCGGGTTGCTCGCCGCGTTGCGGGTGCAGGGGATAAAGGCGCAATCGTATAAAATCGGCCCGGATTATATCGATCCGGGCTATCATTCGTTAGCGAGCGGCCGTCCCGCGCATAATTTAGATACATGGCTGGTGTCGAAAGAGCGTCTGGCGGATATTTTTATGAGTACGATGGCAGACGCGGACGTCGCGGTTATCGAAGGCGTGATGGGGCTTTATGACGGCGGGAAAAACGGCGTCAGCTCCACGGCGGAGATTGCGAAACTGTTAAAAGCGCCCGTTCTTCTTGTCGTCAACGCCAAGTCGATGGGAGAATCGGCGGCGGCTCTCGTGCTCGGATTTAAGCAATACGATCCCGAAGTCAATATCGCCGGTGCGATTCTTAATCGTCTCGGTTCCGATACGCACCGGACGATGATTGAAGAAGCTTTGGAAAAACTCGATATTCCCGTTTTCGGAGCAATCAAACGAAACGACGCCATGACAATGCCCGAACGCCATCTTGGGCTTGTGCCCGTCGAGGAGAATGAGCGGGAACGGGAGACGGTGGAGGAGATTGGGCGCGTCATTGGTGCGTCGGTTGATTTGGAAAGAATCGTCTCTCTTGCAAAAAGCGCGCCGCCGCTGGAGGAGGGGCGCGGGTTTTCCAAAGTGGCAGAGCCCAAAGTGCGTATCGCCGTGGCGCGGGACGAAGCTTTTTCGTTTTATTATCCGGAAAGCCTCGCCGTACTTCGCCAAAAGGGCGCCAACGTCGTTTTTTTCAGCCCGCTGAAGGACGACAGGCTTCCCGAGGCCGACGGACTGATTCTTGGCGGCGGTTTTCCCGAAATGTTCGCGAAAGAGCTTTATGAAAACGAGTCCATGCGCGCGTCCATCAAAGCGGCCGCCGAGAGCGGAATGCCGATTTATGCCGAGTGCGGCGGTTTTATGTATCTGATGCGCCGGATGACGGATTTTGAGGGAAACGCGTTTCCAATGCTCGGCGTGATTCCAGGCGAGGTCATGATGAACCGAAAGCTTCAGACGGTGGGGTATGTCAGCGCCGAAATGATGACGGATACCGTATTGGGGCCCAAGGGCACCATGCTTCGGGGACACGAATTTCATTTCTCATCGGAATGCGAGCCAAAGGCGGGAGAAGATTATCCGAGGGCGTTTACCTTTCGCAAGACAAGGAATCCGAAGCCGTATGCCGCAGGTTATGCGAAAGGCAATATTTTGGGATCGTATCTGCATCTCCACTTTGCGGGAGCGGAAAATGCGGCGGAGTCTTTTGTGGAGGCGTGCCTCCGTTTTAAGGAAAGAGAGGCTTGAGCGTGGGGAAAATCATCCTCGTGACCGGCGGAGCGCGAAGCGGTAAGAGCCGTTTTGCGGAACAATATGTTGCGCGCGTCGGACAGCATATCGGGTATATTGCGACAGCGGAAGTCTATGACGAAGAAATGGCTTTTCGCGTCAAGCTTCATCGCCAGCGGCGTCCGGCGGAATGGAAAACCTATGAAGCCCCTCTTGACGCGCATGTCGCTCTGCGGGAAGCGGGACGGGAATGTGACGCCGTTCTTTTTGACTGCTTGACGCTTTATATGAGCAATATCATCTGTTCGCTGGATTCCATTGCGGATTCGCATCAAAACTATTCCCTTGCCAAAGAGAAATTGGATGCGTTGATCGATCAGGCGAAGGCGAATCGCGGAACGACGGTTTTTGTGACGAACGAGGTCGGCAGCGGCATTGTGCCGGGCGACCATTTGTCCCGTGAATATCGGGACGTGGCGGGCATCGCAAACCAATGGATGGCGCGGGCAGCGGATGAAGTGTATTTGGTCGTTTGCGGACTGGCCGTCAATGTCAAAAAGTTGGCGGAGGCATACGCCGCTGAAGCCGCTTGCAAGACGAAATGAAATGAATTCTATTGATTGAGAAATATGATCGTCGCATAGAGTCTGTGTGCTTTATGCGGCGGTTTTTTGTTGCAAATCATGGATTGAGGCAGGTATCTTTAATAATAGAAAAACGTTGGTAAGCGAAGAAAATGCGTCGTTTATTTGAAGATGAAGTTTTGGTCCTAAGAAGAAAGGTCGGAAAACTGTTTTCAAACGTCTTCAAATTTGGTAATATTATAGACGAGTTATCTGAATCTTCTTCGGATTTTCCGAAAGAAGATAGTGTTTGTTGTATCAATGTTTCTCAGGATCTTCTATCACATGCGGAGGAGGCAAAAACATGGGACTTATCAAAGCGGCTATGGGAGCCGCAGGCGGCGTGCTCGCTGATCAGTGGAAAGAATTCTTCTACTGCGAGAGTCTGAGCGCGGATATTCTGGTGGCGAAGGGCCAAAAGCGCACGAGCTCGCAGGGAAGAAGCTCCAATACGAGCGCCGAGGACAACATCATTTCCAACGGCTCCGGTATTGCGGTCAACGACGGGCAGTGCATGATTATCGTGGAGAACGGCGAGGTTGTCGAAGTTTGCGCCGAGCCGGGCCAGTTCACTTATGACAAGTCTTCCGAGCCGACGGTTTTCGAGGGCGACCTGGGAGAGAGCATTATCGCTTCCTTTAAGCAAATGGGGAAGCGCTTTGCGTTCGGCGGTGATCCGGGCAAGGATCAGCGCGTCTATTACTTCAATACAAAAGAAATTATCGGCAACAAATACGGCACGCCGACGCCGATTTCTTTCCGCGTGGTGGATCAGGGCGCGGGTATCGACGCCGATTTTGATATTAAGTGCTTCGGCGAATACAGCTATCACATCGTGGACCCAATCCTGTTCTACAAAAAAGTTTGCGGCAATGTGGACAGCGAATACAGCCGCAAGGAAATCGATAGCCAGCTCAAGAGCGAGTTGTTGACGGCGCTTCAGCCTGCTTTCGCAAAAATCAGCGTCATGGGCGCGCGTCCGAGCCAACTCATCGGCTACACGAAAGAGATTGCGGAAGCCCTGAAACAGGAACTTTCGCAGGATTGGACGCAAGGCCGAGGCATCGAGGTCGTGAAGTTCGGTATCTCGAACATCAGCATGACCGACGAGGACAAGCAGCGCCTGAAGGATATGCAGGTCGTTCGCGATGCGAATACAGCTGGGCGTGCAATGGCAGCTGCGGCAGCGGGCGCGATGCGCGACGCGGCGAACAACCAGGGCGGCATGGGCGCGATGGGCGCGTTCATGGGCATGGGCATGGCCGGAAATATGGGCGGCGCCAATGCGGCTAACCTTTTTGCAATGGGTCAGCAGCAACAGCAACAGCAGATGCCGCAGCAGCAGGCGGCTCCTGCGGCGGCAGGATGGACTTGCGCTTGCGGTCAGGGCGGCAACACCGGAAAATTCTGCACGGCTTGCGGTAAGCCCCAGCCGGCTCCGGCAGAGGCGTGGACCTGCACTTGCGGCCAAGGCGGCAACACGGGCAAATTCTGTACCGCTTGCGGCAAACCGAAACCGGAAGGCGGCGACGGCTGGAAGTGTTCCTGCGGCGCGGTGAATCAGGGCAACTTCTGCCAGGGCTGCGGCGCGAAGCGCCCGGCTGGCGAACCGCTTTACAAGTGCGATAAGTGCGGCTGGAATCCGCCGGATCCGAAGAATCCGCCGAAATTCTGCCCGCAGTGCGGAGATCCTTTTGACGACGCTGATAAAGTGTAAATCCTTGAATTCCCTAAGGCCTTTGCGTTTGCAGAGGCCTTTTTTCATGGTTTTATAGATAAATATAGAAAAAATAATTTCTCGAAATTTGCAGTAAGCGTGAAAAAAGGCTTGCGACGAAGAATTTGTCTGATATAATAAAATTAATGTAATATGCGCGTAAGCGTGTAAAAGGTTTATGCGAGGGGGAAGCATAATATGGGGATTATTAAAAAAGTATGTGGCAAGTTGGGGCTGTCGGATACTTCTGAGATGGACGAGCTTTTTGATGAAGAGTTTTCGGAAGAAGAAGGGGATTCTTCTATGGCAAAACAGAATGACGATGGATCTAATATGAAACCGCAAGCGACGAATTTTTCGTCCGGCACGTCGAATCCTTCGAATGTAGTAGATATTCAGGCTGCAATAAATGGAGGGCTTCGTTCCAAGATGAAGGTCGTTGTGATTGAACCGAAGTCTTTCGACGACGTGCAGCAGGTTGCAAATTATCTGAAGGAAAAAAAGCCTGTGCTTATTAATTTTGAGCATACGGATGCAGAAGAAGCGCATCGAATTATTGATTTCATCAGCGGCGCAACGTATGCAATCGCAGGAGACATTAAAAAAGTAGGTCATAATGTGTTTTTATGCGCCCCGAATAACGTCAGCGTCTCTTATACGCAGGAGCGGGGGGCTCTTTCGACGGATGTTTCCTGGTTGAAAAAGTAGGAGGCGCGGGATGTCGGGGAAAATCGGGTTTATCGGCGGGGGCATGATGGCTTCCGCTATTGTTGCGGGAATGACGGAGCGTATGCATTACGATCCGAAAGAAATTTTCGTTTCAGATCTGAATGAGGAACGCTGCGCGTTTTTGCGTGATACGTATCATGTAAATGCTTCCGTGGGAGCAGACGGTTTTTTATCCCAAGTTGATACGCTGATTCTTGCAGTCAAACCGCAGGCGGTTAAAGCCGCAATGAAAGAGACTGCGCCGAAAACGCCGGAACATACGGTGGTCATGTCTATCGTGGCAGGGCTGCCTATAGAGTCATTGGAACAATTTTTCTCCAAACAGCCGATTGTGCGTGTTATGCCGAATACGCCGCTTTCGGTTGGATGCGGAATGTCAGCGTACGCCTTGAATGAAAAGGCGAAAAAAGCCGATGTAAGTTTGGTGGAAAAGATTTTATCTTCCTGCGGCCGTGTGGTAAAGGTAGAAGAGTCGATGATGAACGCAGTGACTGGGCTTTCGGGCAGCGGTCCTGCGTATGGTTTTTTAATGATAGACGCCCTTTCGGACGGCGGCGTTATGGCAGGATTGCCGCGGCAGACGGCGACTCTTTTGGCGGCGCAGACATTGCTGGGCGCCGCGCAAATGGTCTTGGAGACGGGGAAACACCCGGATGTGCTGCGCGATCAGGTTACTTCGCCGGCAGGGACGACGATTGCCGGAGTGCGCGTTCTGGAGCGGCAAAGCGTAAGAGGGGCCTTGATAGATGCCGTGCTTGCGGCGACAGAACGCTCGGAAGAGTTAGGTAAGGCAAAATGACGGCGCAACGTGATAAAATTGTGAGGTTTTACCGTGGGACAGAAGGAGAGGCCGTAGCGACCCGACTTGTTGATCTTGCGGAACAAACGGTGCGTACGGGTACATTTCGATGTTCGGGCTTTCTTGATCCGTATGGGATGGAGATCGCAGAGACGGTGGCGGCGAATTATGATGAGCTCTCAGTGCTGTTTGATGGCGGATATTCCGGCGCCGAACGGCAAAAGGCGGTTTTCGCCCATAGGGAGTTCGGCGGCTCACCGTCTTTTGACATTTCGGTAGTCTGCGTGGAATGGAATGCGGAATTCGTACATCTGACGCATAGAGATATATTGGGGGCATTGACCGGGTTAGGCGTAGACCGGGAGAATGTTGGGGATATCATTGTGACGGCAGGATCCGCACAGGTGTTGACCGATAAAAAAATGGCGGATTTTTTGTTGTCGGAATGGCGGCAAATTGGCGCGGCGACAGTTTGTGCAACGATGGGCAGTTTAGAAATGATTGCTCCTCGGGAAGAACGCGTCAAGGAAATCAACGCTACGGTAGCCTCTATGCGAGCAGATTCGGTGGCGGCCGCAGGATTTGGCATATCTCGCAGCCGTGCCGTTTCGGATATAGAAGCAGAAAAGCTGAAATTGAATTGGCAAGCGGTAAAAAACGCGTCTCAAACGGTGAAAGAAGGCGACGTGCTTTCAATGCGCGGCCGCGGCCGGGTGGAAGTTGCCGAGGTGCGCGGCAAGACAAAAAAAGGCCGCATCGGAATTTCTCTTCGGCGTTATTTGTAAAAAATAGAAGGAGATGGGTATATGTTGACGCCTGCAGATATACATAACAAAGAATTCAGTCGTGGATTTCGCGGATACAATGAAGAAGAGGTTGACGATTTTTTAGATGAGATTGTTTCTGCGTTTGAGGAATTGATAAAACAGAATACCAGATTGGCAGAGGATTTGGAATTGGAGCGGAAGAAGACCGCACAATACCAGGAGATGGAAAAAAATCTCCATGAAACGATGGACGTCGCTCAAAAAACGGCGGATGAAGCGGTTCAGAGCGCGAAAATTCGCGTGGAAGAGATGGAACGCGCGGCGAAAGAGGATTGCGAGCGCTTGCGGCATCAGACGGAAATGGCGATTCAGCGTCGTATGGAAGACGCGACGGCAAAGGTGCGCGTACAGCAGGAGTTGTATGAGGCGGGAATTGCGCGGGAAAGACAGTTTATGGTGAGGCTGCGGTCTTTGCTGCGTTCCGAGCTTGCAATTCTGAATGCGGACGGTTTGACGGAAATCCTCGGATCGCCGGACGAAGGCGCGAAAAACCCGGAAATGCCTATGGAAAACAAGACGGCTGATGAGTTTAGTTCAACTATTGTAAAGAACGCTTGAGCTCAATGGCATCCCGATTATAGAAATATACGATGAATGATTGAATTTCTATTAGATGATTTAGTAAGTTAAAGGAATGAACGTGGTTTTGGATTTGTCCGTATTGGCTATCGTTTTTTTTCTCATATTGGCAGATCAGGCGATAAAGTTTCTGGTTGTTTCGTACATGAAGCTTGGGGAGTCGATTCCTGTTTTAGCGGGAATTTTCCATATTACATATATAGAAAATCCCGGAGCGGCGTTTGGGTTGTTTGCGAATCAGCGCGTGATTTTTATTGTGGCGGCAGCGTTGGTGATTGCAGCGGCATGCTTGATGTATCGGCGTTTAATGAGCGAGAAGGTCATCGTGCGCTGGGGAGTCGCATTGCTTTTGGGAGGAGCGGCAGGCAATCTGATCGATCGCGTGCGTATCGGTTGTGTGATTGATTTCCTCGATTTTAGGATATGGCCCGTTTTCAATATCGCAGATATTGGGATTTGTATCGGAGTCGCCTTGCTCATGTATGCGTTGCTATTCGATAAGGAAAAGGAGAAGGAATGATAGATTATACGGCGGATCGGGACGGAGAACGCATAGATGTTTTCCTGGCGCGTCAAGACGAAGCGCTTTCACGGTCGTATATTCAGCGTTTAATTACCGAAGGCCGCGTCACGGTGGAAGGGAAAACGGTTAAAGCTCGGTATCGGCTTACGACGAATGAAAAAGTGGTTGCGGATATACCGGAATCTGAACCGGTAAATGTAGCGGCTGAAAATATTCCGTTAGATATCCTTTATGAAGATGAAGACGTTATTGTTGTGAATAAAGCCCGCGGGATGGTTGTACATCCGGCTGCGGGAGTGTTTCATGGGACGCTGGTCAATGCGCTGCTGGCGCACTGTAAAGATTTATCCGGTATAAACGGGGTGTTGCGTCCGGGTATTGTGCATCGGCTGGACAAGGAAACGTCGGGCGTTATGATTGTGGCAAAAAATGATGCGGCGCATCATTCGCTGGCACAACAGATACAGACGAAAACGGCACAGCGCGTCTATTGGGCTATCCTGACCGGCAATATCCGGGAGGAGGAAGGCGTCATACACGGCGCTATCGGGCGCAGCCCCAAAGATCGTCAAAAAATGGCTGTAGTAAGGGAAAACGGCAAGGATGCAACAACAAAATTCCGTGTCTTGGAACGATTTGGGGATTATACGCTGACGGAGTGCCGCCTGTTGACAGGGCGTACGCATCAAATACGCGTCCATATGGCTTATATCGGTCATCCTGTGGCGGGAGACAGAAAATATGGGACAAAGAAGTGCCCGTTCTCCATTGAAGGACAGGCGCTTCATTCGAAAACGCTTTCATTTATACATCCGCGAACGGAAGAGAAAATGGAATTTACTGCACCTTTGCCGGAAGATATGGACAGTATCCTTCAACAACTTCGTGGGAACGGTGTACGGGGGAGTGAATAGAGATGAAAAAGAAGATTGAAAAGACGGTATTGATGGATGCGGATGGCGTTCGCCGTGTCCTAACACGCATTGCGCATGAGATTGTGGAACGAAACAAAGGCGTTGAAAATATCATGCTCGTCGGCATCAGAACGCGCGGCGTGCCTTTAGCGGAACGTGTGGCGGACGAGATCGAGAAAATCGAAAAGGTTCGTCCTCCTGTGGGTGTGCTCGATATCACGCTTTATCGAGATGACCTTTCGACAATGGACTACCAGCCTATTGTGAGACCGACGGAAATGCCTGTGGATATTGGCGGGCGGACGATTATTTTAGTCGATGACGTCCTTTTTACAGGGAGAACCATTCGATCTGCATTGGACGCGTTGATTGACATGGGACGTCCGCGCAGCATTCAGTTGGCCGTTTTAGTGGACCGAGGGCATCGAGAATTGCCGATTCGCGCAGACTATGTAGGGAAAAATGTACCGACGGCAGCGAGGGAGACAGTCAACGTTCTTCTTTCCGATGTGGACGGGGATGAAAAAGTAGTTCTTGGAGAGTTCTTGGAGGAATAGTAAAGAAAGCACCTCATAAGAGGTGCTTTTCCTTCTGATTATAGGATTTCTAATAATAGCGATATAAAAATTATAAAATTTTTGATACGTGCGATATTACAATATTTTGACTTTATTATAATGACGTTTCGTAATCACAAAGCTTTGTGCCTTATATCTTTGTTCGGAGGTTGTTAGTTTGTCATTTATCGAGATTGAAGATTTGTGCCATTGTTATTCAATATCTCCCTCCGAGAATCGAATGGCTCTTGATCATGTGAATCTTTCTGTCGAAGAGGGAGAGTTTGTGGCGGTTCTTGGCGTCAACGGTTCCGGAAAATCCACGCTTGCGAAGCATTTGAATGCAATCCTTCTGCCGTCGTCGGGCGTTTGCCGCGTGGCGGGCATGGATACGCGCCAGGCGGAGCATCTTTGGGATATTCGGCAGACGGTCGGCATGGTGTTTCAAAATCCGGACAATCAGATTATTGCGGCTATCGTAGAGGACGACGTAGCGTTTGGGCCGGAAAATCTCGGCGTACCGTCCGATGAAATCCGTCGTCGCGTCGACGAGGCTTTAGCGGCGGTAGACATGGCGGCATTTCGCGGATTTGCGCCGCATCTTTTGTCCGGCGGGCAGAAGCAGCGCGTTGCGATTGCTGGAACGTTGGCGATGCAGACCAAATGTCTTGTGCTGGATGAGCCGACGGCGATGCTCGACCCCGTCGGGCGAAAAGAAGTGTTGGACACGGTGCGTCGGCTTCATCGTGAATCGGGTATTACGGTGATATATATCACGCATTTCATGGAGGAAGCGGCGGCGGCGCAGCGCGTTATCGTGATGGAGGATGGAAAAGTCGTCGAGGACGGGAGTCCGAAGGAGATTTTTTGCCGTGTGGACGCGATGCGAAAGCGTGGTCTCGGCGTACCGTTGGCGGCGGAAATCGCATGGAGGCTTCGCAAGCAGGGAATTCGGTTGCCGGAGGACATTGTGACGGACGAAGAATTGGCGGTGGCTTTATGCCGATAGAGTTAAAAGGCGTAACGTACACCTATATGAAAGATACGCCGTTTGAACGCACGGCGCTCAAGGATGTTTCACTGACGATTGCCGACGGTTCAATGACGGCGATTGCTGGGCATACGGGCTCGGGGAAATCGACGCTTGTTCAGCATTTGAACGGGATACTTCACCCGACGGCGGGTGAAGTACTGGTGGACGGCGTCAACATCTTGGGAAAGAATAAGGAAGCCCATTTCGCTCGGCGCAAGGTCGGCATGGTGTTCCAGTATCCGGAGCAGCAGCTTTTCGAGGAAACGGTGGCGGCGGATATCGCTTTCGGTCCGAAAAACCTTGAGCTTTCCGAAGAGGAAATCGAGCGGCGCGTGCGGTCCGCGATGGAGTTTGTGCAGCTTGATTATGAGGAATACAAGGACGTATCGCCGTTTCGGCTTAGCGGCGGGCAAATGCGCCGTGTGGCAATCGCGGGCGTCTTGGCGCTGGAGCCGTCGTATCTCGTGTTGGACGAGCCGACGGCGGGGCTCGATCCGCGAGCAAAGGAAGCGTTTTTGCGAGGCGTGGCGGAATTGCATCGCAAGAAAAAGCTGACGATTATTTTTGTTTCGCACAATATGGACGACATAGCGCGATTGGCGGAACGGGTCGTCTTTATGCACGACGGCCGCATATTGGTTGACGCGCCGCCGTCGGAGGCATTTTTTTCCAGCGAGAAGATGCGGGAGGCGGGGCTGGCGGCGCCGCCTACGGTAACGCTTTTGTCGCGTCTTCGGGAAGCGGGGCTGGACGTCGAGGCGGATGCGTTCACGGCGGATGAGGCCGCAAAACGTATAGCGAGAGCGATACGAAAAAAGGGGGGGACGTCGTGCTGACGGATATTACCATAGGGCAATTTTTTCCGGGGACGTCCGCTTTGCACCGGATGGATCCACGCGCTAAGCTCCTCTTGCTGATTGTTTTGATGGCGGCGATTTTCGTTTTCGACACGCCGGGCGGCTACGCGGCGTTGACGGGGCTTGCCATCGCGCTGGCGGTTTCTTCGGGCGTGCCCTTGTCCATGTATCTGCGGTCGTTGCGACCGCTTTGGTGGATTCTCGCGTTTACGTTTTTGATTCATCTGTGCGCGACGCCGGGCGAAGTATTTTTCCATGTTTGGATTTTTGACATGACGAAAGAAGGGCTGGCGCGGGGATTTTTTCTCTGCCTGCGGTTGGCTCTTTTGATCTTGTTTTCATCGCTTCTGACGTTTACGACGTCGCCGCTTTCTCTGACTGACGGAATGGAGCGCTTGCTGCGTCCGTTGAAGGCCTTCGGTGTTCCCGCCCATGAGCTGGCGATGATGATGACGATTGCGCTTCGATTTGTGCCGACTCTGATCGAGGAAACGGATACGATTATGAAAGCGCAGCAGTCGCGCGGCGCGGATTTTTCGACGGGCAACGTGCTGAAACGCGTCCGTCATTTGATACCGATTCTCGTGCCCTTATTTATTTCGTCGTTTCGTCGGGCCGACGAATTGGCGACGGCGATGGAGGCACGATGCTATCGGGGCGGAGAAGGGCGTACGCGGATGAAAGAGCTTCATGTCGGCGGCGTCGATTATGCGGCGGCGGGTGCGACGGCGCTCTTGCTTGCGGCGATGGGCGCGATGAAAGCGGCGGGTATTTGATGAAAAGCGCGCATAAAGAGGAAATGAAGCAACGGGCGCGAAATATCTGCCTGATAGTCGCTTACGACGGAACGGACTATCACGGCTTCCAGCGGCAGACGTCGCCCGTTGTCGCGGTGCAAAACGTATTGGAGAAGGTCCTTTCAAGCGTTTTCGGCGATACGGTGGAATTGGCGGCAGCGGGGCGGACGGATGCGGGCGTCCACGCGTCGGGTCAGGTCGTGAATTTTTTCACGGACGGGACGATCCCTGTAGAACGCGTGCCGCGGGCTGTAAACAGTTTATTGCCCTCGGATATTGTCGTGCGCCGAGCGTTTGAGGCGGACAGGGATTTCAGCGCGCTCCATTCGGCGAAAGAAAAAACGTATCGATATCGCATTTTGACAGGAGAGACGCCAGATCCTTTTCGCTGCCGCTTTGCATGGCATATCCGACAGCCTCTCGACGAGGTGGCGATGGAAAAGGCGTTGGCGACGCTTTTAGGTACGCATGACTTTTCGTCGTTCCGTGCGGCGGGGGGAGCGCCGATTTCGCCCGTTCGTGCGATGACGAGAGCGGAATACTTGCGAGATAGGCGAGAGATTATCTTTACTTTCGCGGCGGACGGGTTCCTTTATCATATGGTACGGAATATCGTTGGAACTTTGGCGGACGTCGGCAGAGGCGTTCTTTCGCCCGAGGATTTCATGTCTATTCTGGAGGCGAAGGATCGTCAACGCGCCAGCGCCACAGCTCCGGCTTGTGGACTTTGCCTGACGCGGGTGGAATACGATGCATCATGGTATGCGTTAAAGGAAGACGTGTAAGCGATGCGGACGTTGCGCAAAAGCGTGTCGAACAGCTTGAAGTTTGGGCCCGATATGGTATAATATGAAGGGTTATGAAGGCAGTTCATTTTGAAAATCAAAAGATTTTCGTAGGTGGTGCAGGGTTTTGTCTTCGGCGTTAAGCGTTGGTATTGACATCGGCTCGACAACAATCAAGGTCGTCGTGTTGAATCAAGCGAAGGAAATTATATATAAAAAGTATGCGCGTCATTTTTCTGAGATCAGCAAGGCGCTGCATGAAAATTTGTTGGCGCTGCGGGACGTAGTGGGTTCGCGGCGTTTTTCCTTTGCCTTGACGGGCTCGGCGGGCATGGGCGTCGCGCAGCGTGTCGGACTTCCTTTCGTGCAGGAGGTCATCGCCTGCGCGTCGGCGGTGAAGTCTCTGATTCCACAGACGGATACGGCGGTGGAGCTCGGCGGCGAGGACGCGAAGATTACCTATTTCGGCGGTGCGTCGGAACAGCGTATGAACGGCGTTTGCGCCGGCGGTACCGGCTCCTTTATCGACCACATGGCGGCGTTGCTTTCAACGGACGCGTTGGGACTAAACGCGTTAGCGGAGAAAGGGCAACAAATTTACACGATTGCTTCACGCTGCGGCGTTTTCGCGAAAACGGATATCCAGGCTTTGATTAACGACGGCGTGGAAAAGGCCGATATCGCGCTTTCTATCTTTCAGGCGGTGGTCAATCAGACCATCGGCAATTTGGCGCAGGGGCGCCCAATCAGCGGGCATATTGCGTTTTTAGGCGGACCGCTCTATTTCTTGTCCGAACTGAGAAAATGCTTTATCAATACGCTGAAGCTGAAGCCGGACGAGGTCATGCCGGTCAAGGACGGCTGCTATTTCGTGGCGGTGGGCGCGGCGCTGTCTGCCGAGAGCGA
This sequence comes from Selenomonadaceae bacterium, assembly GCA_016286075.1. GTDB lineage: Bacteria > Bacillota > Negativicutes > Selenomonadales > Selenomonadaceae > RUG12372. The sequence continues at coordinate 963 of JAEERZ010000027.1, read as the reverse complement.
GGATATGGATTTTTGCCGCCTTTCCCGTAGTATCGAATGCGCGAGAGAAGACGCGGCAATCCAGACGCGTTCCTCGACTTTCGTGCTGTTCCACGACGAGAAGGAATATCAGGACTTTCGGAATCGTCACGATAAAGATCGTGTGCCCAGAGGGGATATTTCCTCCTATCGAGGGCCGTTGTATATCGGAATCGATGCGGGCTCGACGACGACGAAGCTCGCCGTTATCGGAAAAGACAAAGAACTTTTATATACGGCTTACGGCAGCAATGAGGGACTGCCGCTGCAAGCGGTCATCAAAGAATTGCGTTCGTTTTACGCCGAGATGAAGCCTGGCCAGTATATCGCGTCGGTGATGACGACAGGCTACGGCGAAGGGATCGTGAAGGCGGCGATTCACGCGGACGGCGGTGAGGTTGAGACCTTCGCGCATCTTCGCGCGGCGCAGGAATTTTGCCCCGAGGTCAGTTTTGTGCTCGACATCGGCGGGCAGGATATGAAATGCTTCTTCGTGCATCGGGGCAGCATCGGCAATATCACGCTGAACGAGGCATGCTCTGCAGGCTGCGGCTCCTTTATCCAAAATTTCGCCCAAGGTCTTTCGATGACGACGGAAGAATTTGCGGCGAAAGCCATCGATTCGCGGGAACCTGTCGACCTTGGGACGCGATGCACGGTTTTCATGAATTCCCGCGTCAAACAGGCGCAGAAAGAAGGCGCGTCTGTCAGCGACATTTCGGCGGGCATTGCGATTTCGGTTATAAAGAACGCGTTGTTCAAGGTCATGCAGCTTCGCGACGTGGATTCCCTCGGCGAGCATATCGTCGTCCAGGGCGGCACGTTTTACAACGACGCGGTGCTTCGCGCGCTGGAAGTCCTTTTACAGCGCGACGTCGTTCGTCCTGATATTGCAGGAGTCATGGGGGCGTATGGCGCGGCGATTCTCGCGCAGGAAAGCGGAGG